>JBKDZK010000606.1:0-8832 GCA_047971205.1 Draconibacterium sp. | reverse complement strand
AACGCCCCAAGTTTTGTTCTTTTGAGTTTAGACTGCGTTAAAAATTCGTTTACAGAACGCTGCTATGCGCAGAATTTTTGCCTTGCCTAAAATCAAAATAACTTCAACTTAACCGTCATTTTAGACTTGACACGACACTAGCTGTTTTTTTTACATTATGCGGCAAGCTATAAACTCGTAGTTGCATGTTTCTACTAACTTACAAACTAGCACGAACGTTTGCCGTCGATGTCTTTAAAATCGACCAGGAATCTTTCTCCATTATTTAGGGTAATGAAAGCACCCAACGGTGCCAGTCCCGGAGTGATGTCCATAATATCCAGCTCTTTTACGGGCGACAGTTCTTCCTCCGTCCATTCGCTGTCATCCGTTTTATGAAGCATGGCCACAATCATCAGCTCCATGGGCGGATTTTTCTCCATTCGCTTTTTACGGGCATAAATCACCGTGCTTTCGTCTGCTTCGGCATTTCGACTGGCATGGACCAGCGAATGCAAACTATCCCAGCCCGAATAACAGATCAAAGCCACCTGCCGCCCTTCAATCTTCGCGGTTATAATCTTGTGTCCGTTCAGTTCAAACTGTTTCACTTCAGCTTGCTTTCCGTTTAAATGCGGAAGGCCAAAATGCCCCAAAGTAAGTTCGTACTCAAAAGCGAGGCGCGAGCGGTCTACGCGGATAAGTCCACCCGGAAGCGTTATTTCAGCAAGATCGATGATGTACCCAACCCCGTTGTTGGGCGGCTTGCGCATAATGGCCTGCCGGTACAAAACGCCTTCTTCCACCCCGTTAAAAAACATGCTTTGCGAAATGGCGAAAGCCCGGTTTTTTTCCGAATCATTTGCCACCGTAAAACCGGTTAAATAGAAGTTTACATCGTCGCCACGAACGTCTCTCGGGTCCTGGCTTCGGTAACTGTATTCCATCGATGTTCCGCCTTGCGGATCGTGATCTTCCCAGGGAAAATGTGTATTGTAGACCAGTTTAGAATAGTTGGGATCGTCGTAATAAACCTTTCCCGGAATAATTTCGGAAGCGCCCGTTTTACCGTGATTTACCAATACCAGTCCCGGACTTTCCAAAACTACTTTATGCGAAGCATCGCCCAGAGTTTCCCACATGCCTTCGTTTTCTTTGGCTGTCCAGAATGGCGAATCGTCGGGCAAAGCCAAGCAAATAAAAGGCAGGAACATTAAAAACGGGCTGCCGGCACAACTGTAATTTTGAACCATGTACTCTTTCTGCCCATAGAAACCGAGGCTTGGAACATCGTTGCAGAAAAACTCTTCGCGCGTTACAAACTGCAACAACGATCCCGAACATAAACGACGTGCCCACCCCGGATCGAGCGTTGTTTTTTCCTTCAGCATAAAGGCCACCGGAAAAGCTCCTGAAACCCAGGTCCGGTAACAAATGCTTCGCGACCACATATTGATGTAACCATCGCGGCCAAAAAAGCTGGTAATCGATTCCATCAGTTTTTTGGCTGAATTCTCAATAATTCCGGCAATTTCGGGGTAATATTCATCTCCAAAAGTCCGGTTCCAGATCGTGGTGTACACGATAAACAAACTTATGGAGTAGTAATTATAGGTTTGTTCGAGGTACCAACCATCACCTGAATGATACGATGCCACCCACATTAAATGACTTTTCAGTAAATCGTCGTCGATTTCATAGCCGTATTTCTTCAGGAACGACAAAGTAACAATATTAAAAATACGCCAGTTATTTTGTGTGGTCCGGTGGTGTGCCCATTTCGAAATAGTCGGAATCATTTCGGCTTTTTGCTCCTCGGTAAAATGATTCCAGACGGTGTCGGGCATCAGGAGCAATGTTTTAAACAGCCCTCCAAACTCGCAGGTAAACTGGTAATTTGAATCGGGCAGATCTTCCGGAAATGGCAATGAGTTTATATTCCCGGGGGTGAAGGCCCGGTACAACTGCAAGCAATAATAATCCCTTAGATTGATTCCGTTGATGGTCGTTTCGGGATCGACATGAATAAGCGGCCCCGCCAGGGTAAAAGTTCTTTCCAGCGCTTCAAACTCTGCCGAACGGTAACGCCAATCAGGCGCATTGGGTTGCGGATAGGTTTTGCCCGGAATAATGGGAAAATTCAGCGGCTTTTCAATACTGTCGATATGCGTAAAAGCCCGTTCCAGCATGTATTTGGCCAAATCAATATAATGCTGTTTTGTCATTCCCGTAAGCGGGCTCAATTCAAAATCGGGGTCTTTTACTTTAAATGCGTTTTGCATAATCTTACTATTACAGGTTCCTAACGGATTATTGTCGTCCTGAAAACAATACAGGACCTATCTTTTTAATCGTTTTAACACATTCAAAAATAGACCAAGTTTTCGTCTCTCACTAGTACTTAGTTTGCATGTAGAAATACTATGTTTGCGGGAATACTGTAAGTGTTTTTGAAGAGAAGACAGAAAAATTTCCCTCTACATCAAATACGCAAAAGAGGAAACGAAGTGATTTTCAGCCAAAAAGTTAAAATCAGCCAAGCAATATATCTCCGTTACAATAATATTCAATAAAATTTCGTACCCAACCGACTTGCGGTAGCAGGTTCTTCAGAGAAATAAGATGCTCTTACCTTTGCTAAACTTTGGCTTATCAGCCGGATTTTACTATTTGTCATGACACAAATAGTAAACACAAAAGTCTAGGCTGCGTCCGCTTCGCTCGAAAAAGCTACGTGTTATCGACTAAGAGTTCTGAACTCGTCGTACCTCCTCAAACAACCGAACTCTTTTAACGTCGACTTCACTTGTTTTTCGGCTCACCGCCCGAGGCCAAATTTCACGTTCACTGCTTCAACGCCGATGGCCTATTTTTATCGGTCCTTGAATCGGAACCCAGGGTTAGTGAGAGTGGGAAGCTCTCCGACTGGAGAACTAACATAAAACAAAACGGGCTACCTGCAACCAGTGCAAATAACCGGTTAATTCAAACTGTTAAAAACTAATTACTTATTATTTACATGTGGCTCAAGTAAATCTTTCCATTTTAAATAACCTTCTCCCATCAAATGCAATCCGTCGTTTGTATAGTCGGGATTTAATTTTGCCCCCGACTCGTCGGTAAGATGACTGAAAAGGTCGACGTAAGTAATATTTTTGTCCGAGGCAAGCGCCTTCAGTTTTTCATTTATCCCGGGCACCATCTCCCATCGCGAAACATGTTTTTTGTAATTATCAAACGCATCGTTAACAGGCAACACGCTTTGCAGGTAAATGCGCGTTTTAGGACTTTCCTGCTGAAAGCGTTCAATGATTGAACGAATGTTGCCCACAATGGAATCGGCCGAAATACCACGCGAAACATCGTTAATTCCGATTAACAGGAAAAGCTTGGCCGGCTTTCCTTCTACAATAGGATCCAGACGATCTAATACACCCTGCGTAATATCGCCACTGATTCCCCTGTTTTTTACCCGGGGATTATCAAAAAGCTCAGCCCATTCAGCCCCGTCCGTGATGCTGTTTCCCAGAAAAATAATATCCTTCTTGCTGGTTGGCAGGTTTTCAAACAAGCTCGCCCGGCGCTCCCAGTAAACGGAATACTTTCGCTCCTGTGCCAACGATGCTTTCACCCCTGAAAAGGCTATAATAATGATCAGTAGTCGAATAAGTTTTTGCTTCATTTTTCTTTGTTTTTAGTGAATAGTCGTTATTCTGATTACGCTTTTTTTTCTTCGATATAACCAGAATTCCAGGTAAAAGCGAAGAAAATGGTAGCAGCTATACCGGAAACGACCAGAATGAGAAAGCCCAGAGACCAACCATAGTGGGTTACCAGGTAACCAAGTCCCCAGCCCGACAATACGGTACTTAAGTAGGCAAACAAACCGGTAAGCCCGATGGCCGTAGCCGCGGCTTTCTTTGTAGCCAGGTTGGCAGCAATAATTCCGACCAGTGCCTGTGGCCCGTAAATAAAGAAGCCCACAATACAAAGCAGAACACCGTAAAAGAACGGACTTTCGTTTGGCAACTTCCAGAAGAAGAAAACGGCTATTGAACAGATCAGCATATAAATAAGGGCAGCACGTCCTCCTCGGCCTTTAAAAACTTTGTCCATCATCCATCCGCTCGAAAGCATTCCTAAAATCCCAAATCCTTCGTAACCAGCCACCAGCCAACCGGCTTTCTGCAGCTCTACATCCTTCATTTCGGTTAGAAAAGTTGGGCCCCAATCCAAAATCGCATAGCGGATGGTGTACAAAAAGAAGTTAGCCAAACAAAGAAACCAAATTGCCGGGTTACCAAAAACATGTTTCCGGATAAAGCGCTTGAAATCGCCTTTCTTTTTCTCGCCCTCTTCCGGCTTCACTTCTGCTTCTTCGTTTTTATACACTTCAACCGATGGAAGCCCCAACGACTCCGGCCTGTCGCGATGACGATTCAGAAGAAACAGTACCCCAACAAATGCCAAAGCAGCCGGCACAATAAAACAGTACCGCCAGTCGTATACCACCAAAAAGCTGTTTAGCACTAAAACCAACGCAGCCCCAATGGAGTGTGAAGTATTCCAGATCGCGAATTTAACACCCCGCTCGGAAGGGGCGAACCAGTTGGTTAAACTGTTGGCGCAGGGAGGAAACCCCATTCCCTGAAACCAGCCATTCAACAACCAGAAAATACCAAAAGCCAATACACCGCTACTCAGTCCAAAAAGCAAACTCATGGACGCCGAAAAGAACAAGCCCAGCGCCATAAAGTAACGCGGGTTGGTCTGGTCACCAAAAAAGCCGTTTACAAATTTCGAAATCCCGTATACTACTCCATGCAGTGTCAGGAAAAGCCCCAGGTCTGCCTTCGAGATTCCCAGATCTGCTTCAATGGCAGGCATTGCAATCGAGATGTTTTTCCGAACAAAATAAAACATCACATAGCCAATCATGGTCGTGTACAACACCCGGGTCCGCCAATACTTGTATTTGGCATTCAACTCACTCTTATCAGTAATGGTCTGCTCTGCTTCCGGAGCCGGCCGAAGAAAACTCAATATATTCGTCATCGTTTTAATTTGTAGTTCTATATGGTTCAGTCGCTTCTAATGATTTGTCCGCGAAAGCTTTAATAATTTGCCAAATGTTTCGATAGTAGGCGTCACCAAACTGGGTTTTGGCACTGCTTTTTCAGCATCTTCCCTTGTTGCCTCACCCGACAATACTAGCACTCCTAAACAATTGGCCCGATGCGCCATCAAAATATCGGTGTAAATCCGGTCACCAACCATGGCAACTTCCTCGCTTTTCAGGTTGTGAAGTTCCAGAATGCCATTGAGCATTTCGGGTTGGGGTTTACCCAACACTCTATCGGGCTCACGACCTACCGCCTTTTCAATCGCCGCACAAATAGACCCGCAGTCGACCAATACAACCGGTTCGTCTGTCGGACAAACATAATCAGGGTTGGTTGCCACATACAGTTTTTTTTGTGAGACCCACCAGGCAGCACGCGACAAGCGATCGTGTGTCAAGGTTAAATCGAAACCAACCACTACTGCATCCGGCTCCTCTTTCGGATCGTCGGGAACAGATACGAATCCCGCCAACTCAAATTCATGGATCATACTTGGAGTTCCCAGTATGAACAAACGTTTTACTTCCGGATGATTGTTCTGCAAATAATCAATTGTGGCCTGGGCAGTAGTGTATAACTCGTTTTTTGCAGCTACTATCCCCATTTTTCGCAAATGCTCCAGGTAATCTGCATTACTTTTCGAAGGGTTATTCGTTAAAAATGAATAGCCGATTCCCATTGTTTTCAGATCGGCCAGAAATTGCCCAGTATAAGAGAACAAGGTATTTCCCCTGTAAATGGTGCCATCCATATCCAGCGCCACATGCCTGATCTTTTGCAAATGGTTGTACAAAGCCTGCTCATCCGGGAAGGATGATAAAAACACATTCTCGTCTACCATAGTTTCTATTCAAATATTTCGTTCAACCACCGGTCCAGGTAACCCGTTCTCAAAGCAATATCCAAAACCGTAAAACGGGAACGGATGTATGAAGCCCGGTAAAACGATTCTTTCAGGCGCTCGCGGGAAATACCGATTTGCTCGGACTCAACCGGAGCTCCAACAGCCACAAATCTTTTTTCGACCTCTTCTGAAGGAACCAGCTGTTCGGTCAATCGGGCTTTCAATACCGGCCAGGTTGTTTTTAGTTTTATCAGCTGTTCCCTCAACGCATCCATACCAATGTACTTATGCTGAGTCTGTGTCAATGCGGTTTCCAGAAAGTCGGTATTCTGAAATTTTTCTTTTATTTTTTGTTCCCATTCCGGCCATTCATTCCATTGCTCGCAACAGGCTTCCACATCCAGTAAATCCAATGGTGTTTGCAGCATTTTTTCGTACAAACGGGTAACGGCCAAAGTGGCAATTCCTACCTGAAAGCCGTGCGATGGCGTTTCCCCTTCATGGGTATGATGTTCCATATTCCACAAATGGCTGAACTGATGTTCGGCCCCGGATGCCGGACGGCTGGTTTGCGACCACTGCATGGCAAAACCGCCTAAAATCAATCCTTCCACCAACGGAGTAATTGCTGTTAATTCGCCATTTTTAGCTCCTTCCGGATCGGCCAGCGCCTCTTTCAATCCATCCTGAACAATTGACCACGCCCGCGGATCAATCGGTTCCACCTCCAACGCATCTGAAATGATCCAGTCGGCACCAGCCGTTACTTTCGCAAAAAGATCGGCATATCCTGAAGCGGTCATCAACGGAGGTGCCTGTCTGATGATTTCAACATCAGCCAAAACAGCCTGGGGTGCCGGACATGAAAAAGTTTGCTTGGCTCCCTGAAATGTAATGGACGCACCAAAAGCGGTGTATCCATCCATAGACGCAGCGGTTGCCACACACATATACGGTCTGTCGGCTCGCGCTGCTGCCAGTTTTGTCAGGTCGTTCAAAGTTCCGGCCCCAACCGCCACAGGAATGGCATTATGCTTTTTTAAAGACGCTTCCAGCTTCTCTACATTTCCAAATGTTGCATACGGCTTAGGTTCGTCATAATCGAAGGGATCCATCTCGGTCATTCCCTCATTTTTCAGACACTCGTATACCTTTTCTCCTGCTACCTTCCAGGTAGTCTCATCACACACTACAACGGCTTTTCGTCCTTCAAAATTGGCCTTAAACAAACCGGAAACCTGTTCTAAAATATTCCGGTCAATCAGCAAGGCCCGCGTATCCCGAGCCGAATCAAGTGCTTCTTTTACATTCAACTTCATCTGAAATATCTAATTTATATTACATTGTTTTTGCATTGTTCGGAAGGGTAATAAAACGAGTGAGTAAGGCACTTACCAAATAAAGTCCGGCAAGCAACCAAATTACTCCTTCACTTCCGATTAGCTGGTAAAAAACACCCACCAGCAACGGACCGACGAACACCGGAAGCCCTGCCCCCAGGTTTAAAACAGCCATTGCGGCGCCTTTGTCTTCTTTCACCAGTGAAGGTACCAAAGCCGACAATGGCACATAGCCTGCCAGCAAGGCTCCCCACAAGGTTCCGGCAGCCATCACAATCCATAAATTACTGTTGCCAAACACCGTGGAATAATAGAACAACAGCGTGCTTATTGCACAACCAACACCTCCAAACCAAATTACGGTATTGCGCCAGCCAACGCGGTCGCCAACAAATCCGAAAATCAGGTTGAAAATAATATTACCAGTAAAAATGGTTCCCCATATCTGCAACCATTCTGTTGTGTTAAATCCATGTTCAGCCATGTACAAAGGCAAAAAAACCGGAAACGCAAATTGCGCGGTGGTATTAATCACCCGAACAATCCCGCCCAGCAAAACTTTGGGTTCGTCACGCATAATCGTAATACCCTTCATCAGGTCTTTCATTTTCGATTCTGCGCCTTTTCGTTCCAGTTTCGTGTACTTATTCAGCACCAAAGCAAACAGCGCCCCAATCAAAGCCCAGAACACACTCGTCCATAAAGTTGAAATGTGACCAAATTGAATAATGGCCCAACTCGAGTAGTAAGCCCCAAGCACATTAAGACCACCGGTAAACACAAACCAGAACCATCCAACCGCTCGTCCCAGTTGTTCTTTGGGAGTGCTGTAGGTGATCCACACCAAAAAGGCATAAGCAAACAGCGGGTAGCCAAAACCACGAACAGCATAGGTTACCAGCATCACCGGATAATTCAAATCCGGAATTCCCAGCCCAACAAATCCGACAGTTCCCAATAGGTAAAGCAACAGCCCGTAAAACATCGTTTTTCGGGCTCCATATGTTTCAGCCAGTACGCCCGAAAACCAGGACGAAATGGCAATTGTAATTCCATACACAGTAAATAAAGCAGCTGAAGCCTCCAGGCTCAGTCCCCTCTCAATTAAATAAGGGCTTAGCCATCCTTGCTCAATCCCATCTCCCATCATAAAAATTAGCACGCCAAGGTATCCCCATGTAAGATGTTTAGGTAAACCGGCATGACTAAAAAAAGCGCTTGATCTGTTTTTCATCGTTTAGTTCTGATTGGATTTTCTTTTATTATTACACTAATAACTACTTTTCTACGACCGATACTTCTCCTCTGGCTGTCTTTTGTATTCCCTCTCGCATATAATCAAAAAACGAAACTATTTTTTCAATATTTTTTCCTTTTCTTTCCTTTATTCGTTCAATGCGAAACAAACATACACAAAAAGAAAATAACAACAATTGTTTTTATTCTTTTTTATCCAATAACTACAAAACAATCATGAAAAATTATGATATGAAACAAAACACATCTTACCAAATGCACAAAGCATCTCCGAAAAGCCTATATTTGC
>JBKDZK010000605.1:0-5008 GCA_047971205.1 Draconibacterium sp. | reverse complement strand
AGTTTCACAGATTAAAAAGAAAAGCCAATTTTGAATCCAACCGGAATTACCCAGGGCTCAGCATTAAAGCGTTCAACTCCTTGTTTAAAAGTACCATTGCTGTTGGACTGATAAGCTTTTTCAGGATCGATTCCCATACCTGCATTTTTTGTCCAAATCATAATATTGCGGCTGTAAACCGAGAAATTCAAATCCGACATTCCCCACTTTTCAGTGATTTTGTTTGGAACGCGGTAGTTGAGCGAAATTTCCCTCAGTTTTATGTAGTCGGCATCAAAAATGTTTGATTCACCAATATCCCATGGGTAACTGGCAACATAAGGCCTGATCTCCGTTCCGTCTCCACCCAGGTTTTCTTTTTCCAGAATAAAGTTTCCATTGTCGTCATAGTGCCCGTAAACACCCGGAGCAAAAACGCCGTCATAGGTTCCAATTCCGGTATAGTAATCGGTGTAGAAACCTCCGTAATCAGGTGTGGGGCCACCTACTGGGTGTGGATTGTTGGTATAAATCAACTGGTCGGCATTGGCAACCACCCAGTCTCTAAGTGCCTGACTGGTAGTGCCACCTAAGCCGTCTGGAGGAGTTACAAGTTGCTCCAGCCAGGTATTCGAGATAACACTTTCGGTCAGGTATCTCCACGTTTGTGAAACATATTGTCCACCAGATCTCCAGTCGAAAGTCATACTTAAACTGAAGTTTTTATACGATAAAGTGGATTGCAGCCCCATAATGAAGTCTGGATTATAGTTTCCAACTTTTTCGTAATCTGTTCCTCTTTGCCATTCTGCATCTTCTCCTTCAGGAAGCAAGGGATAGCCGTAATATTCTGAGTTTTTATCAGTAACCCTTAATATTTTACGGGTATAAAGATTACCAACCTGTCCGTCATAGCCTTGTTCGCTGTCTTTCACATATGCAATGTTCTTCACCCTTGCTTCGTCCCAGAACTGCACAAAATCAACGCCATCGGTAAGTTCAAGTAGGTAAGTTTTATTGGTTGTGAAATTCAGGTTCAAGTCCCATGTCCAATCGTTTGTTCTAACCGGAGTGAATCCCAGCATCATTTCCCAGCCACGGCTTCTTAAAAGCCCTGCATTGACTTTTATGCTGCTGAAACCGGTTGAACCTGCCAAAGGTACACCCAATATCTGGTTGCGATTATCTTCACGGTAATAGGTTCCTTCAAGACGTAATTTATTGCTAAAAGCTCTCAAGTCAAGACCTACTTCATACGAAGTTGCTTCTTCAGGCAAGAGGTTAGGATTTAACAGGCTTCCCTGTTTCCCCAGGCGAATAGCATCACCCCATTGTCCCGCATCATAATAGGTCGCATTCAAACTATATGGTGAAGTATCGTTACCAACTTGAGCATAACCTCCTCTAACCTTCAGTAGATTAATGTTATCGCCTAGTTCAACCATGTTATTTAAGATTAAGCTGAGTGAAGCCGATGGGTAGAAATAAGAACGATTTTCAGCAGGTAAAGTGCTCGACCAGTCGTTACGCGCAGTTAAATCCAGGTAAATCATGTCTTTCCAACCTAGGTTTGCCATTGCGTAAACACTATTGATTCCTCTTTCGTACCTTGAGTTGGAGTAGTTCAGCGCAGTATTTTCAATGTTCTGAACGGTGTACAGGTATGGAATGACCAAACCGGCACCCGATTTTGAGGAGTTGCTGATACTCGAACCGCGCGCATACAAAGTGTTTCCTCCAGCTGAGAAATTCAGGCTGAAATCATCCCAGTTGTCTTTAAAAGTTGCCATCACATCCGCATTACGTTCCATGTTTTCTCCGCTTATAATTCCATAAGCACCGTTGTGTGGTTCATCTGAATAACCGGGATCGATCTTTGATTCACGTACTTCGTCGGTTTTGTTTGTGGAGTAACGCCCGGTAATGCTAATTTTTTTCGTGACATCAAGGGTTGCAGAAATATTTCCGATCAAACGGTTACGTTTAAAGCTATTGTTAATTCCGTAAGCAAGAAAATATGGGTTTTCCCAGCCATCACCAATAGTCAAGATTTCAGAACCACCTAATTTGTAGTTTTTCAGTTGACGGATATCGATGTTGGGAGGAGTCCAGGCAGCCCATTGAAGTGGGTTTGTTCCGCGTTCCTGTGTTGCTGGTCGGTTATCTGCCCAGTTTTGAGTATAATTGATATCTGAAGAAATCGACAGGTTTTTCAGCACTTGTGAAGTGGCAGAAAGCGTTAGGTTATTGCGGTTAAGATCGGAGTTGGGAACCAGTCCTTTGTTGGTCATGTTTGAAACTCCCAAACGATAGGTAATCGCATTGTTGCTGCTTGAGATGGCAACGCTGTTGGTTGTTGTAAAAGCATTTTTATTAATGAAGTTCTTGTAGTTGTCAGGGTGTGAGATCAATTCAGTTGGAATAAGGACACCGTTTGCATCAACCGGAGCAAAGGGCTGAACCTGCCAGTAACCTTTGTCTAGCTCAGGTCCTGCACCAACCGATTCAGCCGGACTGAAAGCAGGAAGAATGCCACTTTCAAAATCAGCCGGAGTATAACTTCTGGCACCAAAGGCAAATTTAGATTGAATATCTAGGTATCTGGAAGGGATATCAAAAACAGTATTGGAAACAACTTCCACTTTCATGCCCTGCTTTTGACTACCTTTTTTTGTTGTAATCAGTACAACACCGTTACCGGCACGTGTTCCGTAAAGTGCTGCTGCACTGGGTCCTTTTAGTATTGAAACGCTTTCGATGCTTTCGGGGTCGATGTCGGAGATGGCGTTTCCAAAGTCAACACGGTTGTTGCTCCCAAAACCACCTATATTGTTTACAGAGCTTGTCACCGGAACCCCGTCAACCACAAAAAGAGGCTGATTATCGGTACTCATCGAAGTTGCTCCGCGAATCACCATACTCACGGTCGATCCGGTACCCCCGGTAGAATTAATTGTTACACCGGTAACTTTCCCCGACATCGACGTCAATACGTTTTCGTGCACTACTTTGGCCAATTCTTCCGAAGTAACCTTTCCGACAGAATAACCAAGCGATTTTTCTGCCCTCTTTATACCAAGCGCAGTAACAACCACTTCATCCAGAGCTTCGGTGTTTTCCTGCAGGGTAACATTGATGGTGGTTTTTCCTTCCACCGAAATCTCCTGCTGAGTAAATCCGATAAAAGAGAAAACAAGCACAGTATTTTCCGGCACATCGATTGAATAATTGCCGTCCAGGTCAGAAACAGTTCCGTTTGAGGTGCCTTTCTGTAGAATGCTTACACCGGGAAGGCCCATGCCGTCGGAGGCCGCTTTTATTGTACCTGATATTTTAATGGTTTGCTGGTTGAAAGCGGTAGTTTCTGACTTATTCTCTGCGGAAGCTTTTTCTTGCGGGCAAAGTGTCAGTGCCAGTATAAAGATTGCGGGAAAGAACACTCCCGAAATGCATTTGAATATAGAGTGTTTCATTTGAATCGGATTAAATTATTTTACTACTTCGAAACTTAGAATGAGAGCATGTGTATTGGCGGGGAAATAGTCGGCTGAAGCTGCCATAAACATTACTATCTGCATCGAGGAATCATTAATTTTGGTAACAATCACTTTTCTCTGGTAATCTCTGAATCCAATAAACTCGCTTCCCGAAAAATTGAGAGTGCTTACATTTTTGTATGTAAGTACACCTCCTGCTCCGTAAACTGAAGGAATAGTCAGGTCTTCATGCTCTGTGAATGTGAAGGTCGCATTGGTTTCCGGTGTATATTGGGCTATACAGAGTCCGTAATCGGCTCCGCTTGCATTAATTACGCCGGAAGCTCCATTCAGAATATATTGGTATACAAGTCCGCCAAAAGCTGCTCCGTCGTCTTTAACATCGTGTTTATAGGAACCATCGTAATAAAAAGTGTATTCATCTTTGTAAACATCTGGCATTCCAAGCTGTCCGAAAATACCTGTTGGCAGCGGTTTTGGCGTTCCGCTGGCAGTTGAAAATCCTGCATCGGCATTGGCAAAGTAGTCGTTGCCGGTTCCATGGTCAGACTTCAGTCTCCATGTTTTTCCGTCATAATCAGTTTGAGTATGATCGCCGGTTAACAAAGCGTAAGGCGTTAATGAAATAGCAAGTTTTGCCTCTGTTGTAACCTTGTTGCCATCTTTGTCGGTCGCGCTTAAAGTGGCCACATAATAACCACCTTCCTGGTAAACATGTACCGGATTTTGTTCAGAGCTGGTTTCTCCATCGCCAAAATCCCATAGCCAGCTTGAGGCACTGTGTGTTAATGCGGTAAAGGCTACCTGTTTTCCGTCAATGCTGTGAAAAATAGCCGCAGAAAGCGGAAACACCGGTCTCTCGTCATCATCCGAACAGGACGGTAGCAAGATTATTCCAATCATGCAAATTAAGAAAGAGAATTGAATTAATTTTTTCATATTGAATAAGTTAGGTTCGAGAATAATTTCTTGTGATTTCATAATGTATGGTGCTTAATTGTCGTTACATACGATAATTATGTGCAATGCATCTATTCAATTTACGAAATTGTAATGAAAGTTGAATGTGTAGTTATCAGTTACCCTTATTCTGTTAATTCTCATAGTTCCGAATCAGCTCTATTCAAATTTAAGAAGGAGGCAGGAGAAAAACTAATGAAAAATTGGTCGAATTGCATGGAATATTGCTATCGCATAGCAATTTAACGGCAAATAAATGGTTGGGATATGTTAATATAACATTAGACTCAAAATGATTATTTCGCAATATTTGAAAAGGTGAAGATCAAGTAAAAATGGGCCTGAATGCAAATGACAGACCGATTTGTTATGTAAAGTGGATTGTATGTAAAGATGAAGTCAATTTTATGTAAAAAACTTTGGGAGGTTTGAGTCGCAAAGAGGACTACCAAACCGTTCAGAGTGAAATTTTTTCTTTTTTTTGAATGCTCAGTGGAGTCCAATCCTCATATTTGTTTCATGTTTTTTTGGGGAAGTGAGTCAGACCGGATTCTTATGGAATATTGTCACAC
>JBKDZK010000604.1:0-2198 GCA_047971205.1 Draconibacterium sp. | reverse complement strand
TTATCGCATAACACAGCACCTCCATGATGCTGATGCCCGGATCGTGTTCGTTGTAATCTGTCCATACTTTTCCGGAAAGCTGTTCGATGTATTCCTGTCCTTTCTGACGCAGGAATGCATAATCCTGATCATCGTGCGATGCCACGTCTTTGGGTATGGTAATATGTTTTGTTAGCTCTGACATTTTTTTGCTGGTTCAATTTCGTTTTTGGAACAGTCGTTTATCAGGTCATCCACAACATGTGCTTTTGAGGACACCAATATGGTTTCGGGGCTTGACGGAACAGCTACTTTTACTTCTTCTTCCGCTCCGGCAATTTTCTGAAAGAGTTTTACATCGCTTACAAAATCCACATAAGGCAGTTTTTCTACGTAATTGATCACCACGCTTTTGTGCAGCGACAAACCAAAGCGAATTTCGGCAGTAGTATCAAATGCCCACGGCGACAACAGTTTGGTTAAATCCTTTTTTAGTATTTTTTTGTAATAGACATTATCAAAACCGGTAGTAAACTGAACCTTTAACACCACTTTTACTTCCTCGTATTCGGGATTGATCACCACGGTATTGATCAAAGGAGAGTTGAGTTTTTTAAGGTAGTTTTCAATTTTATTCAAGGTTGCTTTACTCACCCGCGGCTGATAAACGTCGAATACATTTTTATTGACGATGTCAGGAACAACCACCACGACAACACTTCCCGGAGCCAGATAACGTGTTTTTCGCTGCTTGTTTACAATCTTGGAACAGGTGTGATTCAGGCATTTTACTTTATGAATTTCGGGGAAATTCTGAAGCACCAGGTGTTCGTAATCCCACAACGAAATGGCCCTGTTTTTATGCCGCAAGCGTTCGCTTACACGACGGTAGTAATCGGCATCGCTTTCTTCGGGCATACCTCCAAACGAACTGTAAGGCTGCGACAAACTTTTTACCTTCGGGATTCTGAAAATCATTTTAGAAATGGTATCTCCCGGCAAACCGTTTTTCAGGTGCGAAAGATCGTTTCCCTTATCTGAAAACACAGCAACCACTGCCTGCGCATGAATTCCGATGGCTTTCGAAACCGCGTTGTATTTTTTATGAATCCGGGCCTTCAGCCACATGTAGCCTGCCGGAAGCAAGGTATTATCATTGGTCGCCTCTTTGGGAACCGTAAATTTCAAAATCCCGGATTTCAGCAAATTATCCGTTTCGTTGGCAATAATCGCAGTCGTATCCAGCTGTTTCCAGTCGTTGTTACACAACATCCACCATTCCACCTTTTGTTTGCCGGTAAAAGATTCTGCCTCCGGGTTTTCACTTCCTTCCAGCACCTGGATCAGCAACGAAACGATCTGCTGTTTTTGCGCATTTTCCAGGCCAATGTACAATTCGCCGCCTTTGCAATAATTCGGAACCGCCCGCAATTTAATGGCTTCCTGTTTTGCCACTATTTTATTGGATAATTTGCCGGTGATCGATTCTTTTGCCTGCCCAAACGGATGTTCGTGAAACAGCTCAAAGTCCTCAATATCGTAGCTTTCTCCGCTGGGCTTCAGTTCAGCCTTAGCCGTATAATCAAGCGTTATTTTTTCAACAAAGGGCGTGTAAGGTTCATTCGGAATCAGTATGTTTTTGTCTTCGCTGCTCATCGCCACCGCATAAAGTCGCGGGAACATATCGTGAAGGAAGGGCTGAATCAATGACAAGCGGATGGGTCCGGTATTATCATCCTCTGATTCCGGGTTGGAAACATCGAAATTCATCGAAAACGCCCCGTCGTCTTCTTTTGTATCAAACAGGGGGATTTCCTTTTTATCTCCGACAAATTCCCAGTCTTCGTTCTGAAAAATCTCAACGGCAGCCGTAAAATCTTCGTTCGAAGAAATAATCAGGTTACTGAAATTGAATTTGGATATTCCGACTACCTTACCTATTCCGACAGGTGGAGAAGCTGTCAGTGAATCGATGTAAGCTTTGCTAAAAATCTGATTGCTGTAATCGAGCGAGGTCATCTGAAATTTGAAACTCTTCCGATAGGCAGCATACCATTCTTTAAAAGCATCCGGTGTGTTTTTCCAGTCGATTTTTAGATGAAGATCTCCCCATTTCTTTTTGAATAGTTCGGGATAGTTGATGTTGAATTTCGATTTTTTGACAGGTTGAGTTGTAAAAGGATAAAAAGGCTTGGCGGCATTAATGTCTCCAAAATCGT
>JBKDZK010000603.1:0-2736 GCA_047971205.1 Draconibacterium sp. | reverse complement strand
ATCCTTATCAAAAAAATCAACTACAGCTGTCGCATTTGTCAGATTAAGGTTTGTTTGAATGGCACCCCAACTATTCCATCCAAACGGAGTTGGTTTATCCCAATCGAATACATAACGAGGCTGTGAAGTTGCAACGGCCCAACCATATTCTTCCAAACCATCTCTCCAGTCGTTGAAGTAACCTACAAACACTTTCGGAGATTTAAGCTCGTTCCCAGAAATAGTGCCATGTTCTTTCCTGTCACGAGTTACACTGGCTTTTGTGTACCCCCCAAAAACAACAAGCGATGATAGCTCATTACCTTGACCGCTTCCTTTGATACCTGTTTTCCAGATCAACTGCTCTACGGAACCTACTACCATTCCTTTACGACTATTATTATCGTAAAATGCTGTCACCTCCGAACTGGTTGTCTCACTGAAATTATCCATGGCGTTCGATTTGTATCGTACAAACCCGTCGTTATCAAAAGGTACAAACAATAAACGGTTGTCACCTTGTTCTCCAATATCAACCTTATTTGAAACAATAGGCGCCATATAATCCGAGGAAATATTATCTCCCTTTAGCACTACCTCTGTCAGAAGATATTCCTTCCCGGCATAGGCATAAAAAATCTGCTGCATTTCAGGCAGGTCTTCTGCTGAAAGAGAAACCGTCAGTTTCTTTCCTACTCCAAAATCATCTGTAATATCTTCAATTGCTACCTGCCGGTCAGAATAATCCATACTGCTAATTTTAATAGTTCCGCTTTTAACTTCGCTGTATGCCGAAGAAATTATCTTTAGCGAACCGGAAAAAACCGAGAAAGTTCCAGTTTGTGCGCTGTACTCCAGTTTTCCGTTAGAGCCAAAAGAAAGCTGCTCAACACACGATGAGCAAACGGGTTCGGCTCTAAAGTTTTGCTCAGTTTTTTCTTCTGTTAAGGGTTCATATAACAGGTAAGGAGGATAAAAAACCAAACCTTCTTTCTCCGGTGTAATGGTATAAGTATTCCCTCCGGTTAAACCTGTAAAACTATAATTCCCAGCTTCATCGCTAACCACAGTTTTTGTTTTGGCACCCGATAAGGATAAAACAGCTCCACTCACTCCAACACCATTTTCTTCCAGTTTTCCGGAAATATTATATGATGGACTAAGCTCTAATGAAAACTTATCGAGATTAGGAGCCCAGTTATCAGGGTTATCGAACACAAGAACATTCTGACCGCTTACAAGAAAAATTTGAAGTTTAACTGTTGATGGCTGTGACCAGTCGCCCGACGAAGGACAAACCAATTCAATACGGTTACCATAATTCACCCTAACTGAAAACGATCGTTGATCTGCCGAACAATAGCTTACCGAAAGATCGTAATTTCCACCACTCGTTACCTGGAAAACCTTGGTAACCGAACCATTTTGTGTTCCGCCCAAATTACCAACCTGTTTTCCTCCCGAGCATGCTGCTGCATTTTGAATTGTGGCACCATTCGAAAGGTTAGCATCTTCTGCCTCAAAACTATATTCCTGCGAAATTGCGTAGAAAGGAAGCATAAATCCCACAAAAATGAAAGCCGCAGCCTTTGTCAAAAAGGGCTGCAGCTTCATATAAAACTTACTAACTAAAACTGAGACTATTACGTTAACTACCTGTAAACTACTATTAGAACCGAATCTCTTTATCATTACTTCGTTTTCTTAATTTGAATTGAAAATCCTCCAATCGGCAAAACCCTAATTGTTTCTAACGATTTACTATTTACAATTTTCTTGTAAATATTGAACGACTTATTATCTGCTCCGTCAGCAACAATTGTTGCATTATATGTTGCTCCCTGATCCAAAAATGAAAAGTCAACGCTCATCTCTTTCGTCTTGTCTTCGCCGTTAATTCCCCCAACATACCAATCGTTATCGTTTTCACGGGCAACAACAACATCTCTCCCGGGATAACCCAACAAAAACTTTGTTTCATTCCATGCAGACGGAACATCTTTTAAGAACTGCAGCACTCCCTCGGGCTGCTTTTTATACATTTCAACCTGATCGGCGAAGTGAGTAATACCTGTTTCAAAAACCACAGATAAAGCCAGTTCAAACCCATATGATGTGCGATGCGGTACTTGCTGAACAGAAAATGCTACCGGAGTGTAATCCATCGGCCCAACAACGTTTCTTGTGAACGGCAATATGGTACAATGTAACGGAGCTCCATTTTCATAATGTGAGTGATAAATATACCCCTCTTCTCCAATAACGCTTTCCATGCCAATCAGGTTCGGATAAGTTCTCGACCATCCTCGCGGAACGGTACATCCATGAAAATTGACCAATAGTTTGAATTCAGCCGCATCTTTTAAAATATCGTTATACAACTTCATAAAATCCTGTTTGTCGCTGCAAAAAAAGTCAATTTTTATTCCACTGATTCCGAGCTCTGAGATACGTTTCATTTCCTCTCTCCGAATGTCGGGGTCAAACATTTTATCGCGGGGTCTGGCATCAACCTTATTTATCGGCCCTCCTGAATTATACCAGATCAGTAATTTTACATCACGCTTTTTAGCGTAATCAGCCATTTCTTTTAAATCAAAGCCTTTCCGATAATCCCAACCAGCATCGATCAATGAGTATTCCCATGACATATCGTGGGCAAAGTCGATATACTTTTTTAGTTTTTCAGGTGTATCATTTGTATTATCCAAATAACCTGACCACCAAGCCCATGAGGCACGCCCGGATTGAATCCAT
>JBKDZK010000602.1:0-4919 GCA_047971205.1 Draconibacterium sp. | reverse complement strand
TCCGCCAATTATTGTAATAGTTCTTGAAGATCTGTCAGAATAACTATGAAAAAAACCATTCCCAGCCGATGAATTAGTTTCGATTGTTGAACCATCGCCCCAGTCAATTGTGAATGTACCTCTGCCACTTACATAAAGCATTACATTGTCGTAATCAGTTCCCTTTGTTATGGTCATTTGCTTTGGTCCAGCAGGAATTACAGATACCTTGCAGGTTTTTGAATATCCACCATCTTCTGTCGCTACTATAATAGTTGCCATCCCTGTGGCTATAGCAACAACTTCCCCCTTGTTATTTACGTTTGCAATGAGGGGGTTATCTGAACTCCACAGCAACTTCTCGTTGGTAGCGTTGTTTGGCTCAACAAATGCGATTAAGGTTTCTTTATCGCCTATTTCAAGCATTAGAGAGACTGGTTCTTGAGTGGACGTGTATTTGTCAGGGTTTATCAAATATAAGCCAGTTACAGCAACATCTTCTTTGTCACAGGCTGCTGTCACCATTAAAGAAATTATTAAAATCCAAAAAAAAACTTTTTTCATGCAAATTAGAATTATTAATTTATCATACTAGTATTATCTCAATTGGATCCATAGTGTCCATTGTAAACTCGCTGCTTGCACACAACGTACGTGTAAGTGTATGGTACATATACACCTTATTGGCAGTCGCCTGTGCAACTTACTGTAATTCTTCTTTTTATCTTCAAATACAGAGAATAAAAGGTGTGTGACTTTGTTCAGAGTAGCTTTCAATGTATTTGGTTTATATCGATTTATAGCTTTCTAAAAATAAACATAAAAATTGTTCGGGATCCATTATCATTTGACAAAAGCCTAAAAAACGGAAAAAGAAGGCATTATCATTTGAGAATAGCGTGCCCCTTCAGTTTTTCTTGTAATTATCATTTGATAACTGCTTGCCCGATGGGCTTTTCTTCCAGTTATCATTTGCTTACAGCTTCCCCGAGCAATAGGAGGACAATTATGATTTGATAATTACTCGTCCGAAGCATTGGCGGACCAATTATTATTTAATTGAGGCAGGCTATTCATAAATCCTCACCCCGCGCGACGAAAACGAAACGCCCTGTTCGCCGTAGGTAGAGATCATCACCGCCTCGAACAAGGGTGGATTTTTTTGGTCGCGAATGGCCCAGTCGAACACAAAATTGGCACCCGAGCCCCCTTCGCTGTCGTCTTCGGCAATCACAATCTCAATGGTCTCCATGGGCTGCACATAAACGGGATTTTTGAAGTATTCCCTTATTTTGTCGCCTTTGGTATTGTAGTAATCTCCGTGCAGAATAAAGATGGTGTCAGACAACGAAACGTTTCGGATACTAACGGTAACCGTCAGATCGTAGGTACGGCGTTCGTGCACATGGTAAATGTGCGAGTAAATGGGCAGATAGGTTTTGCCGTACTCCAGGCTGTCGGCCGGCGGCAACAAGGTCTCGCGGTCGGAAGTCTTAAAATCCTTTGGTTTCGAAGCTTTCTCCCGCTCACAGGAGGTAAGCAGTAACACAGCGGCCAAACAGGTAAGCAGGAGTCTCATAGGATAACTTTTTAAGTTAAAACGATGCGTTTCCTACAAATCTACTAAATCCGGTACTGAAAAGGATCAAAATCTGTCAGAAAAAAATGTTCTTTGTCTGCTTATCCCAATGCCACATCGAGCAGCATCATGGTGGCAAAACCGATGATGGCTCCCACGGTGGAAAGGTCGGTTTCGTTGCCTGACTGCGACTCGGGAATCAGTTCTTCCACCACCACAAAGATCATTGCACCGGCCGCAAACGAAAGCGCATAGGGGAGCAAAGGCTCCATGGTTAAAACCAGGTAAGCGCCCAGCACACCGGCAATGGGTTCCACCACTCCCGACATCTGACCGTAGTTAAAGGCTTTTAAACGCGAAAAACCTTCGCGCCGCAAGGGGATGGAAACCGCAGCACCCTCGGGGAAGTTTTGCAAACCGATACCAATCGCCAGCGCAATGGCTCCGGCCAGCATTCCGGCATCGGGGTTGTTGGCAAGTGCACCAAAAGCCACCCCTACTGCCAGTCCTTCAGGAATGTTGTGCAAGGTGATGGCGAGCACCAGCAACACACTTCTTTTCCACGAGGTTTCAATTCCTTCGGCTTTTTCACGGGGCTGCCCCAGGTGAAGGTGAGGCAGAATTTTATCGACCGCCAGCAAAAAAGCGCCACCTGCCAAAAAACCAACCACGGCGGGTACCCAGGGAACCAGGCCGCTGGCTTCTGCCATTTCAATGGCGGGGTTTAGCAGCGACCAGAAACTAGCTGCAATCATTACACCCGATGCAAAACCCAGCATCGAGTTCAGTACTTTCCTTTTGATTGATTTAAAAAAGAACACCATGCCGGCTCCCAGAGCAGTCAGGAGCCAGGTAAAAAGCGTCGCTCCGAGCGCCAGTATTACGGGATTATAATCCAGGAGTTTTTCGATCCACATATTCAAAACGTATTATTTATTTTTACACCTAAGGGTATGATTCCAATTTAGTTGTTTTGCTGCAAGGCAGAAATGGCTTGTTGCAGCGCGGCTCTGTCCTGCCCCGACAGCCCTTCTGCTTTCAGTGCATCAAAATACAACTTTATGGCACCGCTTTTATTTCCGTCCTTTAAATAAATATCGGCCAGAAACTGAACGTTTCTTAAATCGCCGGGATTCAGGGCAAGTGCTTTTTTCAGGTTATTGACCGGCGCTGCTTTTTGGGCGTTTTGCAACTGGTAGAATGCCAGGGTATAAACAATGCTGCCATCCTCCGGACTGATCTTGTGCGCCTTTTCGGCATATTCCACGGCCTGTTTCAAGTCGCCGCGCTGAGCCACAATCACACTCAGGTTCTTGGCGGCTACCGCCTGTCCAGCCGGGTTGGCTTCCAGTGCCGCTTTCAGTGCCTGTTCTGCTTCGTCCATTCGTCCCTGCTCGGCCATTAAAAGCCCCAGGTTCAGGTTGGCCGCTTCGTTGAGGGGGTCGAATTTGATTACGTTGCGCAGGTTCTCTTCCGCTTTTGCCGGGTTGCCCACATAAGAATACAACACACTGCTGTTGATCAAAGGCAAAATGGATTCGGGGTACAAACGGGTCGCCGTTTCATAAGCTCCCAATGCCGATTGTACATCTCCTTTATTCTGGTGATATAGCCCGAGGTTGTAGTGATTGCTCCAGTTGTCGAGCCGCGATGTCATCGAGGTTACATACTCTTTCTCGGCAGCGGCAATTATATTTTTCTGATCGGCGCTAAACAGGTCTTCAGGAAAGGTTAAAATGGCATTTGCTGCCTGTATGCGCACCAAACGAATATCATCCTGACAAGCTTTTAAGAGTGCAGCTTTTGTTTCGTCGCTCACAATTCCGCCCAAGCCGTAAGCTGCCGACGAACGTACCAGCTCCGACGGATTGCCTAGCGCATCCATCAACACTGCTGCTTTCGATTCATCGGGGTAATTATTCAACAGGCGAACCAATGAGTTGGCCACCACATCGTCGGTCTCGGGGTTGCGAATCAGCGCGAACATCTTGTCCACATTCTTCCATTCCAGGTCGCGGGCCTCCTTGATCAACTGTGCCCATTTCAAAGTTTCTTCCTGGTAATTACCGTTGGGACGGGCTTTTACGATTTTATTGGCCCACTCGGGCGATTTATCTTTATGACACTGGTTGCAGGCGTTGGGCGATCCAAACCGGATGGTAGCCTCGGGCATCGGTGGCCGGAACGAGTGATCGCTGCGCAGGAAATGCCCCACAAATTCGCGCTTGGGCATGTGGCAGCTTAAACATGTTAAACCCGCCTCGGCCTTATGACCGGTATGTGCTTCCAGGTCTTCGTTGCGATTGTTATGGCATTTCAAACAAGCCTGATTGGGGTTGTCTTTGTTGCGGTCGCGCCCGCTGGAAGTGTGGCAGGAAACACAGTGCAATTCACTTTTTTCGGTACATGGATTCATCATCCAGCCTGTGAGCGTATAGTTTTCACCCAAATCGCGCCCGTCGGGATAAAAGTCACGGTCTTCGAGCGTGGTCACGTTGTAATTATCAAAAAACTTATCGCCCGGCATGTAGCTCGGGGTAATGGGTTGCATTTTTGAATGGCAGGTGGCACAGGCATCGTTGTTCTGCTCTTTTGTAAACACCGATGTGCTGATCAGGCCCAACTCTTTGGCTTTTTCCCCTTCTTTCAGGTTCTTGAAAATACGAATGTGTTCGCCTGCCGGTCCGTGACAGGTTTCACAGTTGATTCCGGGTTCTTTCCAGGTGGTGTGGTAAGTGTCGGTTTCCAAATCGAAGTTGGTACTTAGCTGACTGATATGACAGCTGTAACACCCGGTATTAAACGCAAACTGATCGTCTTTCCAAGGCAGGGCCTCATCTGCGGGAGAATTGTCGTTAAAATGACGTACACCCGACTCAGGATAGTTGAACCATTTCTTTGCATTGGCATCATAGGCCAAGGGAATATTCTGAAGTTTGCCTTTTTCAAACGGCGTCAGAAAACAGTAGACGTTGTGCCCACCCATGGCCCAATTTACATCGTACGTGGCAACCAATTCCTTGCCCTTGCGCTCGTACATTACCATGGTTGAATCTTTAAACTCCACCTGAAACAGGTTCCCTTCCACAGCAATCGGTTCGCTGTTGGGCAAGCGGTGCTTGGCCATGAATTCGGCATTGACAGGCATCATCGCCTGCGCATGGTACGACGGCGACCACAGCTCGTAAAACTTTTCGTGGCATTCTTTACAACTCTGCGAGCCTACAAATTCTCCATCGGGATTTGGTTGCGCACCTCTTTGGGTGCATGAGAAAAGGGTGAATACAGTGATTACCCCCACTATCCAATTTTGCCGGTTCATTCTTCTCTTTTTTTGGTTTCTGACACAGCAAATATTGTA
>JBKDZK010000601.1:0-7616 GCA_047971205.1 Draconibacterium sp. | reverse complement strand
AATAATTTCTTCCGAAGTAATGTTGTTGGCTTCGGCTTCGTAGCTCAAACCAATACGGTGACGCAACACATCGGGACAAACCGCGCGCACATCTTCCGGGATCACATAACCGCGGCGTTTGATAAACGCATAGGCTTTGGAGGCTTGTGCCAGGCTGATTCCCGCCCTTGGCGAAGCGCCGTACGAAATCATACTCGCATATTTTTCCAGTTTGTATTCTCTTGGTTCGCGGGTGGCAAACACAATGTCAACAATGTATTTCTGGATTTTTTCGTCCATGTACACGTCTTTCACCACATCGCGGGCCTTGATAATATCTTCGGGTTTCAGAATGGTACTGGTTTCGGGGAACTGACGCAGCAGGTTCTGGTTGATGATCTGGCGCTCTTCTTCCTTTTTCGGGTAGTTGATCACCACTTTCAGCATAAAACGGTCTACCTGTGCTTCGGGTAGCGGGTAAGTACCTTCCTGCTCGATCGGGTTTTGCGTAGCCATTACCAGGAAAGGCTCGTCCAGCTTAAAGGTGTTGTCGCTGATGGTAACCTGGCGTTCCTGCATGGCTTCGAGCAATGCCGACTGCACTTTGGCGGGTGCCCGGTTGATCTCATCCGCCAAAATAAAGTTGGCGAAGATCGGCCCTTTTTTGATCGAAAACTCTTCTCTTTTCTGACTGTAGATCATGGTTCCCAGCAAGTCGGCAGGCAACAGGTCGGGGGTAAACTGGATACGCGCAAACTTGGCGCTGATGGTTTGAGCCAGCGATTTAATAGCCAGCGTTTTTGCCAGTCCCGGAACCCCTTCGAGCAAAATGTGCCCGTTGGAAAGTAAGCCGATCAACAGGCTTTCCACCAAATGTTTCTGACCCACAATTACTTTGTTCATCTCCATTGAAACCATATCAACGAACGAACTTTCTCGTTGAATCCTTTCGTTCAATTCCTTAATGTCAACAGCTTGATTCATATGCGTGTAATTCTTTATATTTTTTATTTTCCGTATAAACTCGAATTTGTTTTTTGGAGAGACGAACGACCGGTGCCGAAAGAAGTTTTTCTGTCCGAACGGTTATGTTTCCTGTTGCTTTGAATTTCGGAACGAAAATCTCAGTACTCATATCTCAAAATCGATTCGTCTCTTTTTACGAAGGCACGAATTTAAGTCATTATGACATTTTTTCCCCTATTCTTTTGTTAAAAAAATTTAAGTAAAGGCGAATCAAAAACTCGTGTTAACAAAGAATAACATGTTATTAGGAAAGCGTTAAGAGTTCAGGGACGGAAGGACGGAAGGATGGAGGGGTTGACGGACAGAATGGCGGAGTTCGTGCGAGAATGCTTGAATATTATGCAATGGCTTGTGGCTCTGTGTTGCCGTAGCAGAGTTCAGAGTTCAGAGTTCAAAGTTCAGAGTTGCCATCCATGCTCCGTGCAATTTAACAGTTTTACAATTTAGCCCAGCTCACAGCGCTTCCCATTTGTCCCCATTTTAGGGGGACGAGGAATTCCGGAGGCTTCGACGACGGAATGACGGAGGGGGTGCTGCAGTAGCAGAGTTCAAAGTTTAAAGTTCAAAGTTCAGAGTTCAGTGATCAGTCGCAGTGATCAGTCTCATTACCTGATGCCAGAATTCTGCATACTCTGTGTCTTCTCTGTGTCCTCTGTGGTTAAAGGGAAAATGGATGAAACCCGAAGTTGGCAGGGTTGTGCTGCCGTGCAGCCGTATTGCCGTGTTGTCTTCTTCGCCTCCGCCTTCTCTTTCTCCCTGCTCAATAACACTTTTCGGCTATTGTTCGGTTGGGAAAGCTTTACTACTTTTATAAACACTCATTTAGAGTCACAACCCGGGCCGCACAACTGTCGGATTTTTTAGGAGAAGGAGCCCCAACAGGAAACAGCTACTATGCTTTTATCGATGAGTATTTAGAATTGTTACCGAATTAATAAAAACACATTATGGAAATTCAAGCCAAACTGAAAGTCTTGTCCGAGAAAATCGACACGATGAAAAATCAAATCCAGACAGAAGAAGCAACCAAAACAGCTTTTACCTTGCCTTTTATCAATTTGCTGGGCTACGATATTTTCAACCCGATGGAAGTAGTGCCCGAGTTTACTGCAGATATAGGACTGAAAAAAGGTGAAAAAGTGGATTACGCTATATTTCAGAACGGAGCCCCGATTTTAATCATCGAGTGTAAACACTGGCAGGAAGATTTGGATGTGCACAATTCGCAGCTGTTCCGGTATTTCCATGTCACAAAGGCAAGATTTGCATTGCTGACCAACGGCATTGAATACCGGTTTTATACCGACCTGGAAGAGGCCAATAAAATGGATGAAAAACCATTTCTGGAGTTTAACATCACGCAGCTGAAAGATTCGGTGGTGAGCGAGATTGTAAAGTTTCATAAGTCTAATTTCGATGAAGAAAAGATATTCTCCAATGCCAGTTCGCTGAAATATACCAAAGAGATTCGGAAGGTTTTTAACCAGGAACTGGCCGAACCCAGCGATGAATTTGTTCGGTTTTTTGCGTCGAAAGTGTACAACGGGAGACTCACCGAAAAAGTAATGGTACAATTCAAGGAGCTGGTTCAGAAAGCCACCAATCAGCAAATTAGTGAACGGGTTAACGATCGCCTGCAGAGTGCTTTGAATAAGGAAGAGGAAAAGCAGTCGGAACAAGTGATGCCGGTGGAGGAAGAAGAACACAAAGTAATTACCACCGAAGAGGAAATGGAGGCTTTCAGGATCGTGGTGGCTATTTTAAGAAGAAAGATTGGCAAGGAACGAATTTCGGCACGCGATACCCAGTCGTATTTCGGGGTGCTTTTGGACGATAACAACCGCAAACCCATCTGTCGTCTTCACTTTAACAGCAGCAACAACTACATCGGTTTATTCGATGCCAATAAAAAGGAAACCCGGCACCCGTTGAATAGCTTAGACGATATTTACAATTTCGAAAAGCAGCTGTTGGAAACGGTTGGGTATTACGAGTAGAAAATGAGAAAGAACAAAACTCTTTATCAGATGTCGTCAATTAGCTCAAAAAAATGAGAGATCGACTACAAAAAATACAACAACGACCCAGAGCTGCCCGGTATCGATGCTTCTGAATGCAAAAACGACGTTGATCAGCGCAAAAATGACCTAGCGGAACGCAAAAACGACGGTAAGAAATACAAAAATGACCTGAAATAACCACCAATCGATTGTAAATAAGGAGGTTGGTGTGCATCGCATTCGAAGACAACCCGCAGTTGCTCGAAGTGCTTGGGAAGCCGGTAAGGAGTTAATATATACGGGGTTGTTAGCTGCAGGAGTGGGGGCTCCTGTAGGGTGTGTTTACTATAAAGCCGTTCTTCGGGGGGGAGGACGGCTTTTCTTTTGGTTCGCCCAGCATGGGCGATAACTCTGAGGTGCAAGTACCAAACACACCTTGATTGTGGGAAGTGTTAGCTTGAAATAAGGGGGCCATCGCAAGGTGGAATTCGTCAACTGACAGAGAAGGGCCGGGCATTAAACGGATCTAACGATGCCAGCTTTAGATTCGGAAAGTTGAAAGCAGCCAACTTCCCTTGAGGTGACCTGTGTAAACTTGCTCAGCTCAATATTGGATGGTGCAGTCATTTTGCATAGAAAAAAAAGCAAGCAGTTTGCGGGAGGTTAGATGAGTGGACCGGTTCCGGGCACGCAAGTGTATCAAGAAATAGTGGAAACACCCTCGTACTCGTGTTCAGGAACTCAGCAAGCCGGGAATGGATAAATACCGCGCGCACTTATACGGAAATACCCGAAAGGGCTATTGCTGTATTGCCCATTCAGGTATTTTAACCCGAACCCTGCCTAATGATTATTTGGAGAAGTTGGGCTTCTAACTCCTCCTTAAGGACTATGAATTGTGTCATGTTTAATGAACTGCCGTATGTAGAACGGCATGTACGGTGGTGTGAGAGGTCGGAAAGAAAAAAGATTTTCCTCCTATTATATTTTCCTCCAACTTGATTTACCTGCCGGTAACAACTTATAGTAAGTCGCAGGAAACCAATGTGCGTGATTCTTGTTTATATAGTGTACTTGTCATAACTTACACGAAAAAAAAGGAAGAATTATGAGTTATTATTTTAATGCCGTACTAAAAGGCAAGAGTTTCGAAGAGGCACTGGAAATCGTTACTGCCGAATTGAAAAAAGAAGGTTTTGGCGTATTAACCGAAATCGATGTGAGTGCCACGCTTAAAGCGAAAATCGATGTTGATTTTAAGAAGTACAGGATTCTGGGGGTCTGTAATCCGCATTTTGCGTACAAGGCTTTGCAAAACGAAGATAAGATTGGCGTATTTCTGCCGTGCAATGTGGTTGTGGAGGAGAACGATAATGGCGAGGTAGAGGTATCTGCGGTTGACCCGATTGCTTCGATGATCAGTGTTGGAAATGAACACCTGGGCGAAATTGCTGCCGAAGTACAACAGAAAATGAAGAATGTTGTTGAAAGCTTATTGAAGGTTTAATCACTTCATTGACAAATTGTCCTCACGTGTAATTAAAAGGCCTTTCACTTACTATGAGTGGAAGGCCTTTTATTTCATAAAGGAAAGTACTTTCGTTTAAAGATTCTAAATTAAGATGATGCATATATAAATCTGTATTATGCACTTTTGTAAATAAAACATTTTTCTACTTTTAAAAACGAAAGAGAAAGCTATAGTCATCCTCTGTTAATCAGTACAAGATTAGTTATTTATTTTCCCCTACTGATTCATTTTTGACGGCATTTTATGCGAAATGAGTTGAATTAATAGCCGGGATAGAGGATGTCGGGAAGTAATAAACAACGAAAATCTAAATGAAATGAAAAGATTAAGTGGACTGGTTTTGTTAGTGACAGTTATTGCTATTAGTGCATGTAGTCCGAAGGTCTCAACCAATTTAAGTAAAAGTTACACCCCTTTGGATTATGAACAGGAAGTAAAAGTGTTTGCATTAGATGAAATAACTCCCGATAATTCGGAAGTTATAGGGCAGGTGAAAATCGGAGACAGTGGATTTACTACCAATTGTTCTTATGAAGTTGTAATTGACAAAGCAAAACTTGAAGCCCGCAAAGCAGGAGGGAATGCAATAAAAATAATCGATTATAAAACTCCGTCTGTTATGGGAAGTAGTTGTCATAGAATAATTGCCGACATTCTGAATGTAGATGGTATTGAAAACTATGCAACGGAGGTTAAGAGCGAAGAACTGCTTGACATTGATTATGCCATATTAAATGTATACAGGTTTTCAGGGGTAGGCCCGCTGATTGGTTACGACCTTTATCTGGGAGATTCGGTAATATGCCGGGTAAAGAACAATTATAAAACAACTATACATATTGATAAAGGTGGTTTAAATACGCTTTGGGCTAAAACGGAATCGAAATCTGAAGTGCCAATTGATGTTCAACCGGGCAAAACTTATTATTTACGATGTAGTTTGAAAATGGGAGCTTTTGTCGGGCGTCCAAAATTAGAACTGATTGATTCGAAAACCGGAAAAGTTGAATTTGAATCGTTTAAAGCCAAAAATCAGTAAATTATGAAACGTTTATATTTAGTGCTTGTATTAGCAGCTTTATTCTTTTCGGGATATTCACAAGACCTGATTATTACAACCAAAGGAGACTCAATAAACTGTAAAATAACAAAGGTTAAGAAAGACCATGTTTATTTTACTTTCAAACATAACACAGAGGTTCGAAGTACTTTACTCGCAGTTTCAGATGTAAAATACCACCAGAAAAATTTTTATGAAATAGCAGCTGTGCCCAAAAATAAAGTTATTGGTTTTGGCAATTATCTCCGTTTTAGGGTGGCAATAAACGGTGGCTTTAGTTATGAAACAGCAAAAGTAGGCGATAATGTTCCGGCTGACTTTAAAGACTATGTAAAAGATTTAAAATCAGGATATCATTATGGAGGAGATATAACTTATTATTTTTCGGAACCTTTAGGAGTTGGCCTGAAATTTAACCAGTTTAATTCATCGAACGATATTGATATTTATCTTGATGACGAATATGGCAATCGTACTTACGGTAAAATGTCCGATGATCTTTCGATTTCTTTTATTGGCCCCATGTTTTCAACAAGATTATTAAGTAATAGTAAGAAGAATGCCTTTTTGCTTAATCTGGCAATGGGGTATATGGGGTACTCTAATGATAAAGTTATTGGAGGTTATAAATATGATATGACAGGAAGCAGTTTTGGAATGGCTTTGGATCTTGGCTATGACATTGGTATTTCTGAAAAGTTGTCATTGGGATTTCAGCTGTCCTTGTTTGCCGGAAGTTTAACAAAATATAAGCAGGATGACGGAATTTCAGTTGAAACAGTAAAATTGGAAAAAGGAAGTTACGAGAGCCTGAACCGTATTGATTTGTCTGTGGGGTTAAGGTTTAATAAGTAGGAAGTATTGTTTTGCGGACTAATGCAGAAGTGGGATTTATGAAAAAGCTAATGCATCCAGTTGTTCTTGTCGTATTTTCTTTGTTAATGTGGGATTGTGAGAAAGATCATTACGAAGTTGATACCGCTGATATTATTGGGAAGAAGTTCGTTTATACTGATTTTCCCGATTTTGAGGAATCTAGTGAAGGCCATTGAGTATATAATGACACCATTTTTTATGACTTTTTCAGTAAGGACTCGGTAGTTGCTGAGCAACGGTGGTATTCTAAGCAGGAAGACGGAAGCGACAAATTGTCCGATGTAATTTTCACATATCGCTCAATGTCTATAGTAAAGGGAAATGTCATAGTGTTTCATCCAAATACTACAGAGTTGCATTTTATAGACGAATTAATGGAACTGGAATGGCATGTTCAATCCATTACCAACGAAGGGATATGGATTGAACTATTCAGTCATTATGGGAAAAAAGTTGTTTCCGATCCTGTGTTATTAAAACAGGTGCTTAAGTGAGTTTGGGGGATTCCGTTGAATCTCGGACTTTACTGCAAATTCCAAAAAAAATAAGTAAAGCCGTTATTTGATAATTGAAATGTCCTTCACTTCAAAAATCCGTGATGCTTCGCCATTTACCAGTTTGTAAGTGATTTGGCGGCTACCGCCGGTTGGTTGGGCATTACTGTCGCCTTCGTTGTAAACGGGGAAACGTTGTACCAGGTAATTTTCAACTACGCGAAATTCATCGTGCCCCATGTAGCCTTTGCTCAAATCCGGGTTTCCGGTCACCGGAGGAAAGTACACATCGCTCATCGATTTACAGTTGTTGACAGAGTAGGCGAGAACATTTCCGTAGCTTCCGCTACCATCCGAACGCGAATAAACCAGCACTTCGGGAGAACCATCGGCATTCAGGTCCTCAATTTCGGCATCAGTAATGCTTCCTTCCATTTGATGAGTTACCTGCCGGTTGTCGATTTCCAGACCGAAGGGTGAAATGGTTACTTCCGACATACCGTTGTTGCGCGTTGCAGTTATGTTGAAGCCAATGCCCTGCAATTTTAAAACTTTGCTGAAAACAGTTGGGTCAACCTGTTCCGGATCTAGTGCTTCATCAGTCTTGAAATATTTTCCTGCCAGACTGGCACCACCCGAGCAGAAAAAGT
>JBKDZK010000600.1:0-14708 GCA_047971205.1 Draconibacterium sp. | reverse complement strand
ATCAACCTGCCATATATTATGCCGGTAAACGGTATTCCAAAACACCTGGTAAAAACTTTGACCCGTGCAAAATTCGAACAGTTGGCCGACAGCCTGATAAATGCAATTATCGAGCCTTGCCGCAAATCGTTGAAAAATGCAGGTATCTCGACAAGCGAAATTGACGAAGTAATCCTGGTAGGAGGTTCAACACGTATTCCGGCTATTCAGACCAAGGTTAGAGAATTCTTCGGAAAAGAGCCTTCAAAAGGTGTTAACCCTGATGAGGTCGTGGCAGTAGGTGCTGCTATTCAGGGCGGGGTGTTAACCGGCGAGGTAAAAGACGTGCTCTTGCTCGATGTTACGCCGCTTTCGTTGGGCATCGAAACCATGGGTGGCGTAATGACCAGATTGATTGAAGCCAACACTACGATTCCGACCAAGAAATCGGAAACCTTTACTACAGCTGCCGATAACCAGCCTTCGGTTGAAATTCATGTGTTGCAGGGCGAACGTCCGATCGCTTCAGGTAACAAAACAATCGGAAGATTCCACCTCGATGGCATTCCGCCGTCACCACGTGGTATCCCGCAAATTGAAGTTACTTTCGACATTGATGCCAACGGTATTTTGCATGTAAACGCAAAAGACAAAGCTACCGGAAAATCACAGTCGATTCGTATCGAGGCTTCTTCGGGCTTGAGCGACGACGAGATCAAGAGAATGAAAGCGGAAGCTGAAGCCAATGCGGAAGCTGACAAAACGGCGAAAGAAACAGCTGACAAAGTTAACCAGGCTGACAGCTTGATTTTCCAGACAGAAAAGCAGCTGAAAGAATACGGTGATAAAATTCCGGCCGATAAAAAACAGCCGATTGAAGATGCACTGAAAAAACTGAAAGAAGCGCATGCCAGCAAAGACCTTGCTGCCATTGATGCTGCCATGAACGAATTGAATACAGTTTTCCAGGCCGCTTCGCAGGAAATGTACAATGCTTCGCAGGCGCAGGGCGGCCAGCAAGGCGGTCCTCAGGGAGGTCCTCAGGCTGACGGAGGTGCACAAAGCCAGCCGAAAAACGACGGTGAAGTAACCGATGTGGATTTTGAAGAAGTGAAATAGGGTACGATTATTAAATCGAAACTATTTCTGATAACAAGTCCCCGATAAGGGACCGAAGCTAAGCTGTCACTCTTCATTATTAAATAAAAAAGGCTGGTTTTTACCAGCCTTTTTTTTCTCTATTATACAAACAGTTCTGTTTGGGTAATTACGACTTTTGCCGAAAAGCAGAATCGTTTAATTTGATTCTACCTCGTAATTTTCTTTCATTCAAGTTTAATGCATCTCCCCATTTTTCCACCTTAAAGTCTCTCCCCAAAACGGAAGAATGGTATTGTTGCATTTTACGTTAGGCAAATGCTCCAGGGTTTTGGTTATTGAAGCCTGACCACGCGGATAAGGATCATGTCTTAATTCAATCAGATGCGACAATACAGCGCAATCCGGTATTACTTGCCCTTCGCCTGCTCCCAGAATATTATTTTCCCGGGGTGCTCCCCACCTCATAACTAACATGCAAACAGCACCCTCAACATTTGTAAAATGTTTTGGATTGAACCCCGAGTCTCCACAGTGAAGCATCGAGAAATTCCCTGAATCTTCTCCTCCCTCGATTCGGAAAACAGTAACAAAATCAGGAAAATCCGGATTGGCAAGGTGGTCTGAAATATCAGTTCGGATAGAGAAATTACCGATTCTGTAAGTTGTTGGTGTCGTTGAAACATATTCTCTACTTCCTTTGTGGAAATTTGACAACACCGGCTTCCCATTCATATTCATAGCCTCTATCAGCTTCTTGTTATAGTGATCTCCATGGTTGTGGGTAATACAGAGAAAATCCAGATAGGGCTCCAATTGTTCCGCCAGGCGATGATCAATATCAATACCAAAACAACCGGAAGGTGTTTTCACCACAAACCCCATATTATACAGCATCCAAACCGATGTATTCCCGTAGTTAACCTTTGTGTTCTTTACTTCGTCAAGCACTTTGTCGAAAGCCTCCCGGTAAAAATATAACATGGGAATTGTGTCTTCCATACTGACGGCTTCATCTTCAGGCTTATTCAGATATTCTTTGAAAGTGGTTTTCTCCAGATTATCAGAATAAACTTGAAATTTATCCCACAGCTCTAATCTTTCCGCGTCAAGTAAAAAAGGAGATGTTTTTCTGAATTGAGTCATTATCTGTGCTGCTTCCTGAACGGCTTCACTTAGCTTGTCATCGTTATCATTCTCGTTAAAAGAACCATCCTGACAAGAAACAACAATACTAATAAAGAGTACTAACACTGTTATACATGTCTTTCTCATATTAGAATACTTTAAATAAATACAATAATTATTCTGTTATGAAGATTGGCCCCTTCCACAAATCCATATTTCAAGTTGATAAAAACAGATTTCCAGAAGGGACTCAGTTTCAGATTTGTGGAATTATCGTTTCCAAATAATTCACGACTTCAAGTGTATCGATATCGGTTTCGGAGATAAGATACCTGGTTTTAGTTCTTACAATACCGCCAGCTTTGGCGTCGGAGAGAGGATAACGTTCATCAGTTACAAAAATTTCATCCGTAAATTCTCCACTGTTTTGCTCATAACTTAACAAGTTTCCAACCGCACCTATTTTTTGTTCAAAAATAATTTCATTGTCAGATGAAAATTGAACCTGCGCGTTTATTAATGTAGAAACATAACTTAAACCATAAACATAAGTCTGCTCGGTTATTTTTAACGATCTGTTACCAAATACGTCAACATTCTGAGCCGTTATTTCCAGGTTTCCTTCAATACCATCATCGGGCATAAAATCAATAACAGAATAATAACAACTCGAATCGCTGTCAAAATTAGTCTCAACATAATCAACTCTAAGCGAGTCGGTTAACCCTTGCGATACATTCCATCTCAAAACAAAATAAGCGCGATTTACATCTTCGTTCGGGTAAATATTTACTCTCATTCGGTAATATCCTGCCTGAGTGTTTAGTTCATTTACTTTTGCGGCATAAATGATTGGTCCATCTTTTATATATTGATTCAATAAGTCATTTGCATCATCACAACTCACATAAAAAATGAACAATAAAACTGTCAATTTGAAAATATATCTTTTCATATTCCTCATTTTAATCTGGTATAATTTCTTTAAAAATACTGCTGAATATCTCCGAACATTTGAAATTCATTGATTGTATAAAATGTCGTTGATTGGACATATGATTCCATTAACTGTAGTCTCATATACCGAAATGTAGCTGTTGGAGATGCATTGGGATTGACATTATCTTCACTGATGGTGTATTCCTGATTGTAATTAAAATATTCAATTTCTTCTGCGGTCAAACTCTCCCTATTTGCCGGTTCTTTCCCAACATACTCACCGATCAATGTCCAGGTTTCCGGGAACTTAGCCCATTTTTCAGTATTGGCATCGTTGGTACCCCAAATGCGGAAACGTTTCACACTTGATCTTGAATAAGTATAATTCAAACCGGTTCTGGGAAATACTTTTACTCTACTTATTCGTACCTCCATATTCAAGTCGAATGTTTCGTAAACATCATTGACCAATTCCCGATTGACAGGATCAGGATCATTTAGGTTTTTCATAAATTTATAGGCTAAGAAACCATTCCCTGAAGTAACACCATTAAACATTACTTGTGGATCAAATTTTTTTGAATGTGCATTTCCGTCATTTTGAATATTTGTCGCTGGATTTATACCATATGTGTCATAATCTCGGGCTCCGGCATAATAGCTTGGATTAAAGAAAGTAACTGCTTTCACATAATTGAAATCGATTTCTTCTTCTTTATAAGGAATAATTGCGCTAATCAATGTATCTGTTTTATTATTCCATTTATCGGTAATATAAAAACCAAAATTCTGTTCTATTGCATCGTATGGACGGATGTAGGCAAAAGTGTTTAGTGAATCGCTTGAGTATATCACCTTGCTCATATCCTCGTTAAGTGAAGCAATCCCTTTTTGCAAGGTATCTACCGTTAAAACATGAATTACAAACGGATTACCATTTGCATTTTGCCACTCTATTTTTACCCCGCCAAAAGCAGCTTCAACGTTCATGGTTTGACGTGCAAGTTCTACCGGCGAGACCAGCGGTGCTGCTTTCACCTCTGCAATTTCTGATTTATTTCCGCTATTATCGATACAGGCTAATTCTACGGTCATCTCATCTGTTCCGATAAAGCCCTCCACCAAAATAGAAGAGCTATATCTTGACACTTTAAATTCCATTTTCTTCCCCTGTTTATTGATATAGTTTGCAACAACTTGTGCAATATCAGGATTTCCCTCAGGAAGCGTAAAATGGATCTCCAGTGCTCCTGATTTCGGCACAACCTCCTTAATCGTGAGCTTATCCGGTTTAACCGAACTGGTTTTTATTTGCTCAACACCCATATACGAATCCGTACATGTAACCATCAGCAAGACACTGATAATCAAAACAATTAATACACTTATATTTTTTCTCATTTTGTAAGATTTAATTGTATTATTTTACCAACCCGGGTTTTGAACCAGGTTAGGATTTTGCAACAATGAATTTGTTCTGATTGGCATTAAGTAATCCTTCATCGAAAAACGCGGCACCAATAAGACCCTTATGTTGTAAAAATCCTTTTTGTTTTCCCCATCTTTGTTCCAGCCTAATATTGGCTTATTAAATAGCTCTTCAGCCATTAGCCATCTTCTTACGTCATAATAGAAATGCCCTTCAAATGCTAACTCATTTAATCTTTCCTGACGGATAATATCTCTTAATCCGTTGATATCTCCGGGTTTTGTTTTGTATGCAGGCAAAGCATATTTATTCCAGCTATCAACCACGCCTTCCATTCCCGACCTTGCACGTATCAAGTCCAGATAGTAATAAGTATTGTTCCCCAATGAATCGGTTTGTGATGGGCCTCCAACTTCGTTCAGGCATTCGGCCAACAACAAATACATATCAGCCAAACGAATTATTGGGAATGAGTAATCCTCTCTTATCAAGGTAATTCTGGTTTCGGTATAGGTTGTTTTCAGGTGGCTTAATTTTTTTGCCAAATAACCTGAATAAGGATAACCAGTATAGGTCTCCGAATATTTGTACCCACTTCCAGCATATCGGTACATGTTTGGAAATGACGCCTCTGCCAGGCTCTTTTCTCTTCCTTCCCATATACCTCCGTCAAAACCCACAGACGCATAAAAGCGTAAGGAACGGTTAAAATGAAGAATGGCTGTTTCCTGTCCGTCTTTGACAAAATATTTTCTCTGCTCTGCATCCGGAAGTTGCGTGTTATAACGATTTTGATACCACCCATTGCTTTCCCATTCGGCATCCTCATCAATGGGAATACCGTTTGATGAATAAAATTCTTCCACAATGTTTAAAGTTGGTCCGTGGCGTTGTCCGAGATCGCCTGGTCCAGTACCGTTAAAGTTAAACCATTCATCATTGCTTAACATGGTGCTCCATCTTTGCAACAGTGTAGTGCTCTCATTCACTGCCCAGATCACCTCCGGATTCCACGATTCTGTAACAGCCTGCCGTAGGCTTACCATTGCCTTGGTGGTGTCACTAATATTGGTCATATTGGTACCTCTGATAGCATTGTTACCACCATCAGTCGTGATAAGAATAACTGCACCATCTTCTTCGGCAGAACGACAAGCAGCATCACAGGCAGCCAGCGCTCTTTCCCATCTTGCTTTACTATCGCCGGTCGGGAATAGTTCTACGCCCCTGTTGTCAGTATAACCAGAATAATAATTGTTGTTGTTAAAAATAGGGCTGGCAGCCAATACCAGTGTTTTTGCTTTTATCGCCAGGGCAACGGTTTTTGTAAATCTTCCAAATTCACTAACAACATCCAGTTCGTTCATTGGAGGAAGGTCCACAATCGCTTCATCCAATGTATTTACAATATAGTCAACTACCTCGTCAACCGGAGCCCGGTACACATTTACCTTTTCCCCTTTCTCGGAAATAGGAACTGCCTCATCGACAATTGGAATCGGCCCATACAGCTGAAACAAATAAAAATGCAGGTAGGCTTTAATTGCTTTTGCTTCAGCAATCCATCTGTCCCTAAGCAATTCATCAAGATCGCGCGGCCCGCCATTTTCTATTTTTATATTCTCCAGAAACACATTACAGTGCCTGATTCCCTCCCACAAGCATTCCGGTGCTCCATTTGAGCCATCCCAAAAGTTCATAAAGGGATTGGTTGTATTATTCCCTCTCAGAAAGGCCATCATCGGTGCCGGTGGTCCGGCAGATAAACCGGCACCGGTATTTCTTTCCGAATAAAGAATATCTCCTCCTCCTGAGATACCCAATGTACTCGTGGGTGACACATAATTTGGCAGGCTGCCATAACAGGTAAATAGGTATTTTTCTGAATTATATTTGTCTTTAAAAGCATCTTCCAGTTCTGCTTTATCATCTGGTAAAATATCCAGAAAGTTATTGCAACTACCTAAGACGAATAACGATATGATAATCAAGAAGTTAAATAATCTTCTCATAATGTTCATTTTTTGTGATTAAAAATTAAGTTGAAGCCCCACGTTGAAAACCCTTTGTAAAGGATATGCCAGTCCATTCCCTCCCATTTCAGGATCCCACAATTTAAAACTTGAAAATGTCAGCAGGTTTGTCCCACTTGCATAAACCCTGGCATTAATACCTTTTAATTCAGGCAATGAGTATCCAAACTCAACGGATTTTAAACGCAGGTAACTGATTGATCGCAACCAATAGTTGCTTCTAACAAAGTTATTGTTATTTCCCAGTGCTGCAGACCCCTTATCCGGCGATAAACGGGGCCAACTTGCATAAACATTCCTGTTTGTTTCGGTCCACACACTTTCTGCAATATAGCTTAACATAGCCCTGTTGCCTTTTTTCCCTCCGGAGGATACTTCAACAAAGGGAGCCATATCTGCTGCATCCAGGAAAAATGAAGCTCTCCCGGAACCTTGAAAGAACAGTGAGAAGTCGAAATCCTTGTAACCTAATGATCCTCCAAAACCATATTGAATTTCTGGGTTTGCAGAGTATCCCATAGGCACCATATCAAACGAATTGATAATTCCGTCACCGTTGATATCGCGATACTTAATGTCACCCGCCTGATACTCTCCGATACCACTGTTTACTTGTTGTATGGGTGAGTTGCTTACCTCTTCATCATCAATAAATAAACGTTCAGCAACATATCCTCTCTGCTGGCCAACCTTTTGCCCGACAACAGATAACCATGGAGCCATCCCTGAGTAATCCAATTCATCATATTGGGTAATTTTTGATGTTCCGTAGGTAAAGTTTCCGCGAACGATGAACCACAGTGAGTTGCTAAAGGCTTTATTAAAATCCAAACTTAAATCAATTCCTTTTCCTACAGCTTCACCATAATTGGTCCTGATGCCGGTAGTTAAGCCCATGGTGGATGGAATATCGGGCCTCAGCTGAACAATATTGGTGCGTTTTTCGTGATACAACTCCCCGATGAACTTTAAATCATCATCGAATAAGCCTATTTCAATGGCCAGGTTGGTTTTATAAGAAACCTCCCAGGTTATTTCTGGATTGGCATACCTCAAAATATCGATTGTCGGACGACTGAATGTTTCATACGGATTGTTTCCGAACCTGCCGGCAGATGATCCGTCTAGATTAATATTTGATGTAAAAAAGAAACGATCGCTATTGGACACAATAACATCATTCCCCACCAGGCCATAAGTAGCCCTGACTTTAAAAGACGGAACCACCGTTTTAATGCCGGTCCAGAAAGGTTCATTTGATACCTGCCATCCGGCACCTATTGATGGGAAGAAACCCCAACGATGTGCAGGATCAAAACGTTCCGAACCATTTAACCCGAAATTAAATTCAACAAAATATGTCTGGTCAAATCCGTAGGTAAAGCGCCCTGCAAACGACATGTTCCGTGATGGTAATGAGTTATCGAGATTGCTGGCGCTTCCATCCATATTTTCTTTAAACGAACCTACCAGCAGTCCTCCTACTTTATGTTTGTCTGCAAAGTTTCTATTGTATAAAATGGCACCTTCTCCATAATAACTGGATCTAACAAATTTACCACCAGCGCTGTAATCAATAAAATCAGAGCCTTCTTCGGGATTTAGTACTGCCAGTTCGTAAGGGAATTCAGTATTATCGGGATCGTAAGTCCCTTTTATGTATTGATAATAATAGGGTTTATAACTACGCTGGATGTTAAATCCGGAGTAACGTGTAATACTACCTATAAAACGGGCTTTTAACCCTTTGGTTATCATGTCCAGATCCTGATGAAGCTCCAATTGTGCCAAAAAGGTGTTATTTCTCACATCTTCATATCCTTTCATTACGTCGGCATATGGATTGATGTATTGATTGGAGCCTGTTCCGTCTTCACTGTCAGAATAATTACCAAACAGCATACGATCAAGGTATTGTGTTTCCTGGTCCGGGGCATATACTGCAGGAAATAGTACCGGGTTCGCAATCAGCGTTTTCGTGTAAGTATTGGCTCCACCACTTCCGAATTCCCCAATAGGACCGGTATAGTCTTCAAAACTTCCGTTTACCCTAACCTTTGCTTCCAGTGATTTGGTTAAATTGAGATTGACGTTTGAGCGAACAACATATGATCTCAAATTAATGTTGGTATTGAAGGGATTCACGGGATCAACCTGCAGGATTCCGTTGTCTTGCGAAAAAGATCCGGCAATGTAATAGGTTGCAGCTTCTCCCCCACCGGTAAGGTTAATATTTGCCCGCTGGTTTATCGAGTAATTCCGTGTCAGCATATCTTTCCAGTCAACTGCCGGATACACGTATGGATTCCTATTCGGGTTTCTTGTTTGGTCAATTTTACTTTGCGGATAGGTTAACTCGCCATAGCGGGTCATACTTGCAATATTTGAATACTCCATAAATGTGACGGGATCAACAATATCAACCTTTGTTGTAGGGGTAGAAACAGAGGTCTCGATACGGGCTTGTACACTCACTGTTCCTTTCTTGCCCTCTTTTGTTGTCACCAAAACCACTCCGTTGGCACCTCTCGCTCCATAAAGGGCAGTTGCCGATGCATCTTTCAGGATAGAGAAACTGGCAATATCATCAGGGTTAAGTCGGGACAAATCCCTGGATGTCATTTCAATATTATCAATTAAAATTAAGGGAGAAGTTAAGCCGCTACCAAAAGAAGTAACACTACGTACAAAAAACTGGGCATCCTCTTCGCCTGGTGCGCCTGTTGTTTGGTAGGCAATCAAGCCTGCCATTCTACCCGACAGAGCAGTAGTTAAATTACTTGACGGGACTTTTAAATCGGCTGTGTTAACCGTTGTTATAGCGGAAACTACACTTTCCTTACTTTGTTTTCCGAATGCCACCACAACCGCCTCTTCAATCATTTCGGTTTGCGCCGAAAGCCTTACGTTAACAATTTTTATTTTCCCGACTTCAATTTTTTGCACTTCATAGCCGATGAATGAAAAGATTAGTGTATCCCCCTCAGTTACCAACAACTGGTATATACCATCCACATCAGTAGTAGTACCAAGAGAGGTACCTGCTATTAAAACATTTACTCCTGGTATCGGCTCATCATTAAATGCATCTGTAACCGTTCCGGTAATGCTAATTGTTCTTGGTTGAACAGATATTGCATTCGTTTCTAATTGGTCATTAGCATCGAATTTCGCTTTGATCGCAATAGTATTATTTAATTGTCGAAAAGCCAGACCTGTTTGATTTGCCACCTCAGATAAGACCTCGAACACTGATCCTTTTGAAATATTAAGTTTTACGCTATAGTCTTTATTGGATATTGCCTGATCTTCAAAAAAGAAACGGTATTCTGTTTGATCCTCTATTTCTGTTATTAACTGATCTAAATCTTTTATTTTCTGTGCAAATGCAACATCCGTGCTCTTTATTCCCTGCCCATAAGTATCGGAGGCAAAGGTCAGGCTGGAGAAAAGCGTCATAATAAGCACAAAACATGTTAAATTCATCAGCACTTTTTTAAGATGATATTTATTCTTCATATTTTTGTTATGGTTTTTACAATTAAAAGTTGTTTAAACAGCTACGTTTGAAGCGGACCTGAGAAATCATCTTCAACGAGTAGCTATAAAATTTAGGCAGAACAGTGACCCATCCCGGTGTTGCTGTTCTTTTTTATTGGTTGCTTCGTATTCTTAATTCATATGTTTTTTCTTTTTTAGTTCCTAAATAGATTTGCTAAGTGTTATTTCTCTTTCGTTTGTTATTTCGAATTGAATGTGAAGCGAGAACTCCAGGGTTTGTAATATCGTTGTCAGCTTTTCGTTAACGTACTCACCACTAACCGTTTTTAATAAGAGTTCGGGATCGTTCACTATTATCTTTACATTGTACCAACGCTCCAGCTGGCTTACCATTTCTGTCACGGGAGTGTGATCAAAATACAGGATACGATTGGTCCATTTAATAATATTTTCAGCATTTACTTCGCGCTTTATGAGTTTTCCTGTTGATTTCTCGAGGTAAACCTGTTCGTTGGGCGTAATAATATACTCGCCTGCGGGAGAGTTAACTTTAACCTTCCCGGACACGACGGTTACCAATGCGTAATCGTCGTCATCGAACGATTTTACATCAAAAGAAGTTCCCAGTACCGTTACCGTTAGCTGTCCCGATTTTATAATAAATGGTTTATTTTCGTCTCTGGCCACATCGAAAAAAGCCTGCCCGTTTAAACTAAGCTCCCGTGTACTTCCCTGGAACTTTTCGTTAAAGCATATTTTACTTTTCGCATTTAGTTTAACGTTTGAACCATCTGATAAAACAACGTTAGAGAGTTCACCATAGCCGGTGCTTTTTTCAAGCGTGTTTATGATCTCAGCGCTTAAACCCTCTGTTGCTTTCTTTTGATTATTTACTGAATTCCAGTATAGTGTTACCGAAATAACCACAAGAATAACTGCGGCAACTCTTAGCCACGAAGAATGGAGAATATTTGATTTTTTTTGAATGGCAAATCGTTCTTTCTGCTTTGCTTCTTTCAGGACATGTTCTGCCTCTTCCAATAACTCTTTTTCGAATTGAAAATGCTGGCCCTCTTCTATTAAATTATCGGCATAAGCATCAAATAAGTGATCGAAGTTTTTATGAGCGTCCTTTTTCCCAAATTCGGCTACAAATTCTTCGTATTCACTTTTGGTCAACTGCTTTTGTAGAAACTTATAAAACAGCTTTATTTTTCGTTTTTCTTCCATTACTATTTACTTACACACTATATACTTTATTGGGAGAGCACAGGACTAGTGACAGGTCAACTTTTTTAAATTTTTTTGCAGACTGTCAAATCAATGACAAATAGTTGTTTACTAAGAATATCCCTCAGTTCATTGACTAATAGCCTTCCGGGGAATAGTTAATTATAAGTAACAAGAAAGAATACCAATTGACAAGAGTCGGTGTAGAGTAGGGTGTTAAAATGATCTTAAAGGCGATAGAAGTGTTATCTGAATAACAAAAAAATAGACAAACTAAAGGCGACTTCTCCATGATCACTTAAAAATTCTTTGATGAACTTTAAGGACTCCACCATGTGATTTTTAACTGTGTTTTGGGAAATACCGAGTTCGTATGCAACCTCTGCATGTGTTTTTCCTTTGAGTTTGCTGAGCTCGAAAATTGCCTTTTTACGTGAACTTAACTGGCTAATTGCAGCATCCACTAACCTGCTTAGCTCCAGTGAATTCAGGACTTCTTCAGTTTCGTTCCGGGTCTTTTCCAGCAGTAGCCAGTTTTGTTCCAGCATTTCCTTTTTTCGGGATGTTTCTTTGAAGTAATCAAAAACCTTGTTCCGGGCAATGGTCATTAAGTACGACAAAATCGATTTGTTGGGATCCAGATTTTTACGATTCAACCAAACTGCAATAAAAACATCCTGAACAATATCGTCAGTTAAATTGGAGTCACTAGTAAAACTGTAGACAAACTTACAAACTATAGGTTTGTATTTTAGATACAACTCCCTGAAGGCTTCTTCATTTCCCCGAACAATCTGATTTACTATATTCATTACTAATCCCCGATATTTATTATCCGGGTTCGAAGCTATGCTTATAAATTAAGACAATTGCTACAAACTTATTAAAATTATATTAAAGGGGAAAGCCCCCAGAGAAAACTTGAGAGGCTATTGGAAATAACCAAATCTAATTTGAGGAGAGCTAAAAAGTTTTATTGGGATTTTCTGGTCTCGAAATTTCGAACATTCAGCTAAAGAATAGGCCTCCGTTTATCATACAAAAACTATCAAAAATTAATAGCGATCATTGTCTGTTATTGAAATTAATCCCTTTAATTTTGAGTATAATTTCAACCATTCTTTGTTCTTATTATGAATGATTTCCAGTCATGTTGTCCATTGAATAATATTCAGAAAGCCTTCTGTCAAGTGACGGAAGGCTTTTTTTGCTTGTGCGGTAAACCTTCTTTCCGGATGGTTGTTTTGAAAACGGATTTAATTAATGCAGGGTATGAACGAATACGAAGAATCAAGAAGGTCTTTTCTGACCAAACTGGGATTGACGATTGGGGCAGGAGCACTGGGAGTTGAAAAGCTCTCGGCAAAAGTGATGAACGACAAAACTGAGTTTCCGCTTACCACCGGTCAACAACAGCTGATGGACCGCTACGAGCAGTGGATGGATGAATTTATTCCGGTAATTAAAGCTTTTCGTGCCAATCCGGAAGATTTAGAGGCCCAAAAAGGCATTGCCGAACTTTCGGAAGTAGCCGAAAGCTGGCGCGAACAATTAACTGTTTTTATGAAAGACGATAACTTTGCGCGATATTATATGACTGCCACCGAACGAATGACCAAGGAAATTTATTGATCGTTTTACCGGGGCAATCACATGATTTTTAATTTGCTGGAAGCTTCTTCATTTTTTGCTGGAGCTTTTTTTATAACATCGTATCTACAATCCAGCCTTCCGGTTTTTGTTGCATTCGTTTGGGAATGCTTTCGCGGATCACGGTCTGAAGCGCAGCAACCTGGCGCTCGCGTGCCGGCTTTTTTACGGTTACCATGCTGATTTCGCGCGCCGGCTCTTCTTTTGCAAGTTCCTCGATCATTTCTTCCTGTTCGGCCGGAATGTTAATGGTGGCCAACTCCGGAACAAAAGTCACTCCGCATTCGTGCTCCACAATCCGCCGCAGCGATTCAATGGAACTACTCCGGTAAACCAGCTGTTGCGCTGCTTTTTTCTGGTAGTTTATTTTGCAAATCGAATTTACCTGGTTTTGAAAACAATTGCCTTCTTCGAGGTACCAGATGTCGTTTTTATCCACCTCGTCCACATCCAGTTTTTCGCTCGAGGCAAGCGGGTGTTTTACTGAAACGTAGGCATAAAAACGTTCATAGAACAGCGGTTCTGTATGAATGTTGAGCATTGAAACAGGCGTTGAAATAATGCCGCAATCCAGTTTTCCCATTTTTAGCTCGTCAACAATTTCTTCGGTCTTTAACTCAAAAACTTCGATCTGAAGCTCCGGGTAACTTGTTTTCAGTTTTTGTGTAAACAGCAGAACCAGGTACGGAGCTACTGTTGGAATAATTCCCACGCGGAGGTTTCCTTTTATCTGTTCTCCTAACTCCAGTGACAAGTCTTTCAGGCGTTCAATTTGCTGCAGAATATCCACCGTTTTTTCGTAAAACACCGCACCTTCATCGGTAAGTTTTAAGGGCCGCTTGGTTCTGTCTATCAATTTAAATTCGAGCTCCTCTTCCAGTTTCTGAATCTGAAGACTCAGGGCCGGTTGTGTAATTCCCAGGTTTTCGGCAGCGGCTGAAAAACTTCCTGAATTGCATAACTCGCGCAGGTATTCCAGTTGGTTGATGTTCATTTTATAAGTATTATCAATAGAGCCATAAAATTAATAAATATTTCTAATAGTATATTTGTTGTATAAATAATGAACAACAAAAACATAAAATTTTAAATAGAATGAAAACAAAAAATCAACCCACAGTAGAGAAATTGAACAAGTTATTGGCAGATTACCAGATCTTTTACCAGAACCTGAGAGGACTGCACTGGAATGTTAAAGGCCCGATGTTTTTCCAACTTCACGGGAAATATGAAGAGTTCTATAACGAGTCGGCCGAGATTGTAGATGAGATTGCAGAACGTGTTTTGACACTGGGAGGTCAGCCTTTGCATACTTATGGCGATTATCTTAAAGTAGCTACACTGGAACAGGTGTCGAATCTTTCGGACGGAAAGAAAGGCGTTGAGACCGTATTGAACAGTTACCGTTTCTTTTTGGAAAGTTTTAACGATATTCTTGCAACAGCAGGCGAGGGCGGCGACGAAGGAACCGTTGGTATGATGAGCGAATGGATTGGTCACACCGAAAAACGTATCTGGATGTTGGAAGCATATCTTGCATAAAGTTTTAATACTACAGAATGAAAGAAAAAGTACCTCACCTTTTGGTGGGGTATTTTTTTGTCCATTTCTGAAACTTTCCGGTTTTTGGGAAGTAAAATCTAAACGATTCTAAAATATATTTCAATTAAGGATAGAAACTCAATTTATCAACTAAAACAAAAGAAAATGCCGGCAAAAAA
>JBKDZK010000599.1:0-3273 GCA_047971205.1 Draconibacterium sp. | reverse complement strand
TAACCTCCACTTCTTTTTGATCAAAGCCAATCATCATAAAAACAAGTGTTGCGGCATCGTCTTCGAGTTTCAGTCCGTAATTACCTTCTATGTCAGTAACGGTACCAACCGTGGTTCCTTTTACAAAAACAGCGGTTCCCGGCAATGCCTTTCCTGCTTCATCGGTGATTTTCCCTTTCACCTGAAATACTTCCTGTGCAGTTTTTGAAGCCGTAAGTTTTACATTGATTGTAGCTTGCTTATTAACCTCCACTTCTTTTTGATCAAAACCAACCATCATAAAAACAAGCGTTGCTGCATCGTCTTCGAGTTTCAGTTCGTAATTACCTTCTATGTCAGTAACGGTACCAATGGTGGTGCCTTTTATCAACACTGCGACACCGGGTAAAAGCTCTCCTTTTTCATTAATTACTTTCCCCTTAATTTTTATTGGATCAATGGGTTTACTAATTTCTGAGTGTTGCGGAGGCAGCCCCTCCATAAATCTTTCTTCATTCGTCTTAATTTCGTCAAGTCTCACTTTTAATACCTCACTTTTATTCAACTCAAATGTTTGACTAACATAGCCGTCCATTCGGATCACCAATAATGGATCTTTTCCATTAATTTCTATTTCATAGTTTCCTTCATCATCAGAAAGAGTTTTATCTATTACTTGTTTACGATCCGTATAATAAACAACAGCCTCTTCAAGAGGAATTCCATTTTTACCGGTTACTTTTCCTTTAATAATTATTTGATCTATTGATGTTTGGGCAATAGCTCCTTCAGGTGTTTGAACAATCTCTGTTTTTACTTCTTTTGTTGAAAGCCCCATGATAAGCACGGCCAGTAAAGGCAGAACAACCAGCTGTTTGAGCAGCGGGTACTTGTTTTCTGAATTTTGTTTCATCATAATAATTCGGTTTTTAAGTTGTGATCCGTTTAATGCAGTTAGAAAAGGGGCTACCCCCTTTTTGTCGGCCAGTCCAACCATTGTCAGCTGGTAGGCCTCCGGGTTATGGCTTTGGGCAACCTGGTGATCGGTAAGGTATTCGAGGTTGTTTTTCATGGCATCTTTAATCAGCCACGCAAAAGGGTTGAACCACTGGAACAGGAAAAGTATTTCGCCCGCCAGTATGTCGAGCGTGTGCCGTTCTTTTACATGAATACTCTCGTGCTGAACGATCATTTCCAGGTTGGGATTCCGGGTGGTTCTTTCGGAAAGAACAATTTTGTTGAAGAACGAAAACGGGTGTACGTCTTTCGAAGTCACATTCACAATGGTTCCGTAAAATTCTGTGAGTTTGCTGGTGCGAACAATGCGAAAAGCCTTGTAGTGCCCCAGCAGCAGATGGCCCAGAAAGAGCATCGTTCCGGCCAGGTAAATCAGGAACAGTACGCTTGTCCATTCCATTTCAGGTTCTGCCACCGCCGGAACACTTGCTTCGGGCAAATAGGCGAAACTCTTGGCATAGTTCACTGTTTGGGTTTCGATGTACCGAACCGAAGTAAAGGTAATCAGCGGAATCAGAAAGCTGATAGCCAGCGAAACCGGCAGATAAATCCGGTTAAACAAAAACTGTTTTTTGTTTTGGAAAAGCGCCAGGAACAAAAGGTAAAAAGCCCCGGCTGCCAGGCCCGATTTTCCGATGTAGAGCAGGAAGTTTTCCATTATTTTCCCTCTTTTATCAGTTTAATGAGCTCATCAATCTCCTGCTCCGACAATCCTTTTTCTTTCACAAAAAACGCTACTGCACTTTTGTAGGAATTATCGAAATAGTCGCTTACCACCTGTTTCATAAACGAATGGCGGTACTCTTCCTTCGACAACAGAGGGAAATACTGATAGGTATTGCCATACTGCTTGTAGCCGATAACTCCTTTTTCCTGCAACAGGCGCACCAACGACGAAATGGTGTTGTAATGCGGTTTCGGATCCTCGTATTCTTCAATAATGTCTTTAACAAACGCTTTTTTTAGCTGCCAGAGGATTTTCATAACCTCTTCTTCTTTTCGGGTGAGTCGTTTCATTGTTCAGACTTTAAGATTTATGCAATGAGCACTGGTACGATCTTCTCAATACTTTGTACTCAATAGTAAATTTCTAATTCCGAACAAACATATAACTGATTTTTCAGTTTCGCAACTATTTTTTCAGTTTTTGAACTGAACTTTCAGTTATTGTTTTGGAAATGTTTATTCAGTGGGCTAAAAAAGCCTAATAAACAACACTTTGAATAAAATCCACTTCACACAAAAATTGCCAGCCGCAGAAAAGGTAACTATGCGAAACAAAGAATGCTGCCCGGTGAGCAGCATTCCATAAAGTCATGACGTATTATTTTTAAGCAGGTATCAAAACTCTCCGCCGTCCATATCCATCCCTCCTTCTCCCCGGCTGTTTCGATCTTCTTTAAAATTATTCAACTTGTAACTGAGTGTAAGCATAAACGTTCTTGGCTCGTGTTTCCATTGGCTCCAGCGTTTAAAATCGGCGCCGTATGATTCGTTCTCAAATTTACCCGTACCAAAAATATCGCGGACATTCAACGTGGCTGTCAGCTTTTTATCCCAGAAATCCTGACGGTACGAAATATTGGTAAACACCATTGCTTTTCGTTCGCCCTGCGCCGAAACCGTTTTCCCGTTAAAAAAGCCCTGCAGCTGCAACCTCGAATTATCGCTGATCTTGAAGGTTGTATTCATCCGGCTGCTCAGGTTGTTGCTGCTTCGGTCGATCGACTCGCCGTTCAGGTCGCCCGTGATCCGGTAGTGATAAAGCGAAACGCTCGCATTTACCATCAACCACTTGGTGAAATTGATGTTTCCGGAGAGCTCGGCACCGGTTGAATAGTCTTTGTCAAAGTTGTCGGTGTTCAGGTAGTAGATCCCGTCTTCACCCAGCGTTTCAACGCGGTCGATTTTGTTGTTGGTAATGCGGTGAAAAGCATCCAGCGAAACATACGACCGGCTGAAGCGGTACATGGCTCCCAATTCGTAAGAATTGGTATATTCCGGCTTCAGATCGGGGTTACCAAAGCGAATGGTATAACGGTTGTAATAATTCGGGGTTGGATCAAGGTCGCGCCCGCGTGGCCGGTTGATCCGTCGGCTGTAGCTCGACATCAGTTCAATGTTATCTTCCAGCTGGTAAGAAAAATGCACCGTTGGAAACAAGTCGAAACGGTTTAACTGCGACGGCGCTTCGGCATTTGTATTTTTTGTTTCGCGGTGGGTCAGTTCTCCCCTCAATCCGGCCATGTACTGAAAATCGGCCAGTTTGTTACTGAA
>JBKDZK010000598.1:0-3988 GCA_047971205.1 Draconibacterium sp. | reverse complement strand
AATCTAACTAAAGCTAACTATACAATTAAACTTACCTTGCTTGTACATTATATATCCCGGTAAGTCGAATATCCCTAGTCTCAAAAGAATAAATTTTCAGAAAAAACAGATTTTAACCTACCAGGCTTAAACCTCGCCCCTGACCGGGACCAGCAAAAAATAATGAAAAATCACTGATTATAAAACAAGTAGAAAAGGAAACGAATAAAATAAGTGGCTCAATTAAAAGCTTTATTTTTTTTGACAAAAAGATGAAAAAAAATCAAGCCTCCTGCTTTAAGTTTCTCAAACTCCGACTTCAGAAATTTCATGGCCTCGGTGATGTGGTACTCCACCGTTTTGGAAGAAATGTCGAGTTCACTGGCAATTTCGTTCAGCGACTTCTCCTGTAGTTTCTTCATTACAAAAACCTGCTTACGCTTTTCGGGCATAAGATCTATGAGCTCTTCAAGTTTATTTAGCAAGGCCTGATAATCGTCTTTATCATCAAATGCGGGTTTATTGCTTGATAAAGAGAATAGAATCTCGTGCGTGGCTTCGTTTAATTTTGAAAGCTTATTGAATTGCTTGCGGATGGCATTTAACGCAATTGTAAACAGGTACGATTTAAAGGAAGTGTCGGACTTTATTTCCGTCTTTTTGCTCCACACTTTCGCAAACACCTCTTGTACAACATCCTCTGTAGCATCTTTCGACTTTAGGTAATTTAACGAAAACTGAAACAGGGGTTTGCTGTACAAATCGAACAAGGCCCTGAAAGAATCATGATCCCCTCTGTTAAGTCCGTAAATCAGGTTTTTCTCGGTATTTTGACTGCCCTTGTTCAAGTTTGCTTCGGTTCGATCAGCCCGAAAATAATAACTTTTTGCGCATTTCACTAACTAATCTTCACCGTAGAAGAAACATTAATTATCTTCCTTTTCAGCCTGACAAGCCATTTGCAACACCTATTGTACTGATCCCTAAACAGAACACCCCAAAGAATTGATTCATCGTTTCTTTTAGAAGGAAATGAAACAAACTGAAAACAATGCGCCCTTCGACTCAACTCAAGGTAACTATCAGACTGAGCCGAGTCGAAGGATGGGATGACATGATTTAAGAATGAAGATTAACGATTTACGATTGAGTAGTATTGAGTGATCAGTTGCAGTTTTCAGCTCAGTTTCACGATTTAGCAGTTTTGCAATTTGGCCGTTTAACAACGAACGACGAAAGATGAAGGAAAAAGCTCACAGCCCGAGCCCCTTAGCTTAACTTTACGTTTTAGCGAAACGCCACCCATTTTTTTTAGAATGGGCATAATGAGGAGATGACAGGTAGATTAAATTTTTTACCCCCCGTTTCGGCCACGTTCCGCTCAGCGGAGCAGTCGGCCTCAACTGTCCCCCTACTCGTAGGGGGACGGCTGGAGCCAATGGCTTCGAAGAAGTACCGGAGTAAGCCGGGGGTACAGCAATACATTTTTTCTGTCATTGATAAAAGACATTGCACTATGATACAATTATCCGCAGAAATAGTGATACACAAATTCGAAGTGAGGGTATCACAAAACAGCTACAGATATTTTCACCATTTAACTTTTCACAAATTCAACATCAAACCAGCCCGCCCAAACAAATGCAACGTTTTTTCTGTTAGTTTTGGCAGAAAGAGTTTTTCATGAAAACAGATAAATTCAAAACATTACGATACAGGCTGATGGAAACAGAAACCTGGCCGCTTAAATACATGTTTAAGTTTATAACTCCCAACAGTAACGGCAAGGTGGAACAGATCAAAGCATTGTTGCCGGCTCATGGCGAACTGGCGTTCAAACATACTTCCGACCTGAAACACGTTTCAATAACCTGCGTTGCCGAAATGCAAAATGCTGATCAGATCATCGAAATCGTAGAAAAAGTGGATAAAATTGAAGGGGTGATTATTCTGTAGATAAAAACTGGTTCTGCCAATAACAGAACTTTACAATAAATTCACCGAATGCAATATACCAAAGCAGCGAAAATGCGCTAAGCAGTTTAGAACTGCTAAGCGCATTTCTCATTTTCATAAAGCAAGTCAGGATATTAACCCGGCTTATTCTTTTGCTTTAACCTTGGTGGCCGATAATTCCATACTTCCTTCAGACGACATTACGGTTCCGGTCATTTTCTGATCCTGGATTTTTGCCTTCAGGTTTACATATTCATAATCAACATACAATCCGCACTTAAAAACACCTTCGGCAAAGCTTACATCTTTCAGCTGAATTTTATACCCATCGGCAAACTTAACTTCTCCGGTAAGTTTCTTTTCCTTTTCGGTAATGGTCAAAGTCCCTTTTTCGTAACCATAAGGAGCCGACGGCACGTTAAAGTTCCATTCGCCAACCAACTGTTTTTCGGAAGCAAGTTCTGCACTATTTCCAGCCATAGGAAGCAGAGCGATCATAAAAACAAATACCAGTAACTTTTTCATTTCTTTGATTTTAAAATTTAACCTGAACAAAAATGAATGCTCCAAATTTAATTTCAAAAAAATAGGGTTTAAGTGGGGTATTTGGGGCTAAACAGATTCCTGCTGGGATAAAAACTCCAAAAACAGGGGTGAATATTTTTCGGAAACAGGGATTATTTTGTCGCAATGTCGCAGTTTGATTTGCAGTTTTTTCCCTTTCAGCTGAACCATCTCAATTTGGTTCCAGTTTACGATAAAAGAACGATGGCAGCGAACTACTTTGTTTTTAGCCAGCATTTCTTCCACACGTTTCAGCGAATTGCGCAGCAGCTGCCGCTGCACCTTCCCTTCCGCGTAATAATACACCGAGATGTAATTATCGGTCGATTCCAGAAACAGCACATCGGGCGTTCGCACCGAGAATTTTATGCGGTCGTATTCATCCTTAAAAACCAGCATTTCCTTTATCCCGGGCTTGTTTATTTCCTCTTTTAACAAGCGAATTTCAGCGCGCTGGTTCTTGTAAAAAATAATCAACAGCGAAAACGAATACGGCAGAAGAATGCCCAGCAAAGTGTATTTCAATGAAAAAACAAAGTCGTTGAAAAAATTGCCCAACGGGTTTCCGTAAAGGAAAATATAAACCAGGCTGATCAGTAAAATTTCAATCAACAGCCAAAGCGAATAACTTTTTATGGTGAACGAATCGGCCTTAAAAAGCCGTCGTAAAGGAAACTGGGTGAACAAAAGTACCAGCGAAACAATCAGCCCGTAACTGGAAAGCCGGAGAAACTGAATAAAACCCGAGTCGGAAAACCAGCGGTTGATATTAAACGGAACAAACACATTGATGTACAGCACACTAAAAACCAAACAAATCAAAACCAGCAGATAGCGATCTGACTTTTGGTCAAGCAGCGTAAACCTGTTGTTCAGAAAATTGATTGGTACAAATGCTAATCCCATGAAATACGTTCTGCAAAGAGTGACGGATAAAAGTAAAAAAATATTTTCATCCGTGAAGATGAAGGTTCTTTGCCCACAAGGAAGTCGCTTTTAACTTTTATGGCTGCTCTCGAGTTTCTGCTTGACTCAGAAAGCTGGGAAATAATCGTTCACTCGATGTTCCAATACTACAAACTTGGGGCTTTGCCCCAAACCCCACTTCATTTTTTAGCTTGAACTAAAAAACGAAGCAATCCCGATAGCTATCGGGACAAGGCTGCGCCCGCTTCGCACGAAAAATTGGCGTTCGAACGGCTAAATCGTCCAAACTCGCTCGTCCCTCGCTCAAACAAGGACGATTCTTAACGCCGTCCTTACTGATTTTTCGGCTCACCGGCCGAGGCCGGTTAAGATCATCGCGACTCTGTTTACTTTGCTTCAGGGAGTGACTTTGCTTTTTTCAATCTTTCGGCCTCCCAGCCGTGGTCGACGTATTCCCACGAAAACCCGTCGCCTTTTACCTTTACCAGCACAAAACCTTCTTTTGTGTTGTGCCGTCTTCCTTTCCAGCCGTTTCCGGCAATGGAACCACCGGTAATGTAAT
>JBKDZK010000597.1:0-14889 GCA_047971205.1 Draconibacterium sp. | reverse complement strand
ATTACGCCCAGAGCGATTGTGAAACCAACGCGCGAAATCATTGGTTACGAATACCGCAGCGACAAGCAACCGCAATACGATGGAGGAATGGGACAGCCCGATATTGCGGCCGATCCGGTGGTGCAGTACATGAGTATCGATGGGTTGGAAAAAGCCATCGATAAAACGCAAAAGCAGATGAAAGCGGCTGCCAAAGAGCTTGATTTTATTGAAGCCGCCCGTTTGCGCGACGAAATGTTTGCCTTGCAAAACATCCTTCAGGAGCGTAGAAGAGAGCTGGAAAAATAAAGAGCTACTTGCCGGAAAATGCAAGGGAGTCGTATGTGCTCTTACTGTAAGAGATGTGAAATGTACGTTATAGGGCTGCTGTAAACGCATTACTGCCGATCGAAAAATTTCCTAAATTTAATAGAAAGTGTAATTTTGCAGCAAATTTTCAGGGGATGGAATTCTCATTTTCAAACATAATTGCTCAAGTGAAAGAACTGCTGTTTACTCCAAAGGAGTTTTGGCAGGCACAAAAGGACAAGGAAGAGAGCGGCGCAAAACTGTGGCTGACATATATGTTGCCCATTGTGCTGGCGGTAGCAGTGGCGGTTTTTATCGGCGAGTTCTTTAAACGAACCGATTTCTTTATCGAGTACCCGCTTCTGAAAGCCATTCGGGAAGTCGTACTTTTTGTATTGATGTATTTTCTGGGTGTGTTTTTTACCACCGAACTAATGAAGACTTTTGGAGGCGAGAAAGACGCTGCGGCAGCCCGGAAACTGGTGGTTTATTCCATGACTCCGATTTTACTGATTTCGCTGCTTACCGGAATGTTCCCGTTTTTGTATGTTCTCGACATACTCGGGGTGTACAGTTTTTACCTGTTTTGGGTGGGAGCTCGCAACCTGCTTACTTTGCCCGAAAACAAAGAAAGCAGTTATATATTAATCACCATTGTGGTTAACTTTTTTGTATTCAGTTTTTTAAGTGTGTTTTTGTCGAAACTGCTGAATGCATATTATTGATAACGCATTGCTGACCACATACACGTACAACTAATAATTTAAAAATGGCACACGCACCAAAGCAAAATATAAGCATCAAAAATAAGAAGGCTACCTTCGAATACGAATTGGTGGAACGCTTGGTAGCGGGCATGAAACTGGTGGGGACCGAGATCAAATCCATCCGTGGAGGAAAGGTTAATTTAACCGATTCGTATTGCCAGTTTGTGCGTAACGAGCTGTATGTGATCAACCTGCATATTTCTGAATATGAACTTGGAACCTGCAACAATCACATTGCCAAACGCGACCGCAAGCTGCTCCTTAACCGAAAAGAACTGGATAAGCTGGCCAAAAAAGTAAAGGAATCCGGATTCACCATTGTGCCGGTTAAGCTGTTTGTGAACGACCGTGGTTTAGCAAAGCTCGAAATTGCACTGGCACGCGGTAAGAAAACCTACGATAAACGCGAAACGCTAAAAGAAAAAGACGCGAAACGCGATATCGACCGGATGATGAAATTCTAATCAAATAATTCCTCGTGGCTTGCCACGGGGTTTCCTTATATTCTCCCCTGAAAATCAGGGGAGATGTCAGCCGGCAACTGACGGATGACAGAGGGGTGAATAATGAAAATCGAATTTTCAATATTCCTTTCTCTTGGATTTCACCTCAGATCTGAACCAGCGCGTATCTCAATGTGTCTTGAATTCCCTAATAATTAATAACTGATATTTTAGGGTTGTTAAACCGGATACGAAGCCACTCATTTATTTTGTTATTCTCTTCGTGAATTTGGCTCCCTACAATCGATTCTTTGTAATTCACAAGCAAAGTAGGGATGGTATCGTAAACAAGCGAGTCTTTTCTTGAGCTCAGCTGTGTGATTTCGGCAAAAGCAAATTTATCAATATTGCTGAAATGAAATTTTAGCTCCGTGTCAATTTGCTGAAAGGGGAAGGTGTCGCGTTTGCTTAAGCGCAATACTTCCTGCTCCAGCAGCCTGATCTTTGTTTCCTTGTCCTGCACAATCTGTTCATTCTTGGCATAAATATCTTCCAGGATTTTTAGCCGGAGGTCGGAACTCATATCCGCCATTTTTTGTTCGAAAGCCGTGCTGTTGTCTTTGTCCTGGTGAACCCTCACCTGTGTTTTCTTGGTGATGGGAAAGTGTTTTTGTCCGCTTAAGCCATAGTTGGCAAGTATGTTTTGCAGAAAACCTATTTTCTCATCCGAAATCTCCTGCCCGATGTAATACAGGTCGATGGTAGATAAAGTATCAGAGTAGGAAATTTTCTTGTTGATGAGTTCGCTGCCAGCAAAAACGGCTTTTTCTTTGATAAAATTTTCCGAAGCAATGTTGAAACGGGTTTCCTGTATCACCTTGTAAAAAATGATGGCACTGGGGATAATGGTCAGCACCAGGAATGAAACCGATATATTGCGGTATTTTTTTATCCTGGCCGGATCGATGTACGAAACAACCGGGAATTTTAAATATCTGACGACCAGGAAAGTTGCAAGGCTGATGAAAACAGAGTTAATAAAGAACAGGTAAAAAGCTCCGAGGAAATAACTCATCTTCATGGTCGCCAGCCCGTAACCTGCGGTACACAAAGGAGGCATCAGAGCGGTAGCAATGGCCACACCCGGTATTACGTTGGTTTTTTCCTTTCTCGAACCTGCCACAATCCCGGCAAAGCCACCAAACACTGCCACCATCACATCCAGAATAGTAGGTTCTGTACGTGCCAGCAATTCCGACTGCTCAATGTTCAGCGGGGTGATCATAAAGTACAGAGTGGAAGTTATCAGCGAAATGGAAACGGCAATCCCCAGGTTTTTTAAGGAACGAATGAGTGTTTCAATATCGTTGGTGCCGATGGATAAGCCAATACCGAGGATTGGTCCCATTAAGGGCGAAATTAACATGGCGCCGATAATAACCGCTGTCGAGTTGACATTCAGCCCGATAGACGCTATAAATATGGAGAAAATGAGAATCCAGGCGGTTGGCCCGCGAAAACCGATGTCGCGTTTAATTCCTGCAATGGTTGATTCTATGTCGGTCCCGTCTTTTATATTCAATATGGAACGCAGAAAACGGCGTACCGCAATTGTTAAGTGGTATAGTTCGCTCTTTTTTGCCATTGTTGGTATTGTTTATTGTACTTGGATCGAAATGTAAAAAAAAAATCAGAATGTGTGGTACCCAATGGAACATACAAACATCTTTTTCTGTGATAATTTTAACTAATTAACAGCTAATATTCCTGTGGAGTTTAGTCAGACCGTGAATTTATATTGATCAGAAGCACCATTTGCTGAAAAAAGAATCTGGAAAACCTTCACATTTTCAGGGAATACAATGTTGAGTAGAATCAAACACTTTCCAGGTTTTCGAACGGAATAATGGGGTCGCCTTTGTATTTCAGCAAAAGGTTGGCTACTGCCAGTGTATCTTTTTCGCAGTACTGAATAATGCGGTCTACATCTTTGTCTTCCCAGTAAACCCTGGCTACCTGGCTTCCGTCAATATCGTCTTTCGGAGTTGGAATGTTAAAGAGTTCGCACAGCAACGACAGCGAAGTATAATGTTTGTAATCGCCAAATTTCCAGAGTTGGAGGGTGTCGATCAGCACATCTTTTACTTCCCAGGGTTTAGCACCGGCAATATCAAGCACTTTCGGAAGATTAATGTTGTTTACCAATGCGCGGCGTGCAATGTACGGAAAGTCAAACTCCTGCCCGTTGTGCGCACAAAGCCTGCGTTTCCCGGCCTTCGAAAAGCGTTGCAAGGCATTGAAAAAATTCTGAATAAGCAACTTCTCGTCTTCATGGTAAAACGACTTCACCCTAAAAAAGGGTTCTCCTTTTTTCTGCACCACATAACCGGTCGAGATACATACGATCCGGCCAAATTCGGCATAAATACCCGCCCGTTCATACAAGGCATCTGCGGGTTCGCCGGCATTGATCTGAAACTGCATTTTGTGTTCCCACAATTCCTTCCAGCGCTCGGTAAGCTCTGTATATTCAGGTGCGAGAGGTACTGTTTCAATGTCGAGGAATAAAATCTCTTCGATGTTTAAATTGTGTAACATCACTGATTTTTTAATGTTTGCAGAATGTGGTTGGTCAGAATTTGTATGGCGATTTTATTTTTTCCACCCTGTGGAACAATAATATCAGCATACCTTTTGGTTGGCTCGATGAATTGAAGATGGCTCGGGCGAACGGTTTGATGATAACGGGTCAGAATCTGCTCCACATTACGGCCCCGTTCCTCCATGTCGCGCTGAATTACTCTTGCCAGCCGAACGTCGGAATCGCAATCCACATACACCTTAATATCCATCAACTCGCGCAGAACTTTATTGGTAAGGCACAATATTCCTTCGATAATAAGCACGTGCTTGGGCTCAACGGTATTGGTTTCTTCCTGCCGGGTGCAGGTGATAAACGAATAAACCGGTTCGTTGATCGCTTGTCCGGCTTTTAGTTTTTTTACGTGCTCGATCATCAGGTCGAACTCGATGGAGTCAGGGTGGTCAAAATTCTTTTTGCGGCGTTCTTCCAGTGCCAAATGGCTGTTGTCGTAGTAATACGAGTCGTGCGATAACACAGCAACCTCGTTTTTCGAGAATTGCTCACTTATTTTTTTTACCACGGTAGTTTTTCCCGATCCGGTTCCACCGGCGATACCAATGATCAGCATGGTCCTCTAATTAATTGTTATCTTTCCCAAACACAGCAGAAAGATTAAATTTTTGTGCTAAGAAAACACTAATTTCGCAGCATTGAAAGCACAATTTACAAAAAATAGACAGCAATGATTAACCATGTCGTTCTTTTTAAACTGAAAGCATATCCTGCCGAAGAGAAGAGTCAGATAATTGCCAATGTCAAGGCGATGTTGTTGGGACTGAAAGGAAAAATTGACGAGTTGAAGTACATCGAGGTAGGAGAGAACTACGAGTTGGATTCAAAAAGTTTTGATCTGGCGCTGATTACACATTTCGAAAGTGTGGAAGGACTGGACGTTTACAGGGTTCATCCCGAGCATGTGAAAGTGGCCGCTTACATTGGCGGAGTTGTAGAAGCCCGGGCCGCTGTCGATTTCAATTTCTAATTTCTTTAATTCGGATGACTGGCCGCCATGGGTTAGTTTCCTATAAAAACAGTTAACATGAACAGTTTATATCCAATAAAATTTACACCCATATTTCACGAAAAAATTTGGGGTGGTAACCGCATGCGTACCATCCTGAACAAAGATTACGGCGATTTGCCCAATTGCGGCGAGAGCTGGGAAATTTCTGGTGTGGAAGGTAATATTTCGGTGGTAAGCAATGGTTTTCTGGCCGGAAACGACCTGAACGAGATCATCGAAATTTACATGGGCGACCTGGTGGGCGATAAAGTATACGAGAAGTTCGGACAGGAATTTCCGTTGCTGATCAAGTTCATTGATGCGCAGGACGATCTGTCGATCCAGGTTCATCCGGATGATAAACTGTCGAAAGAGCGGCACAATGCCTACGGAAAAACAGAAATGTGGTACGTAGCCGGTGCCGAAGACGGCGCTTTGATCAACTCAGGCTTTAACCAGCCAGTGGATCGCGAGCAATACCTGAAAGCTTTTAATGACGGAAAACTCACCGATTTGCTGCATTACGATGAGGCTGAAGTAGGCGATGTGTTTTTTATTCCGGCGGGGCGTGTACATGCCATCGGAAAAGGTTGTTTGGTAGCCGAAATTCAGCAAACGTCGGATGTTACCTATCGTATTTTTGATTACAACCGAAAAGACGACAAGGGGAACGAACGTGAATTGCACACCGAACTGGCGCTCGATGCTATCGATTTTTCGTATTCGGGCGAGTACAAGGCAAAATACCAGACCGAGTTGAACCAGGCTGTCGAAATTGTCAGCTGTCCGTATTTCACCACCAATATTGTTGAATTCGACCGTGAGCTGGAAAAGGAGTATAACGACATTGATTCGTTTGTTATTTACATGACCATGGAAGGAAGTTTCGAGATTGTGTCGGAAAGCGGAAGCGAAACCGTTGAAATGGGAGAAACCGTTTTGATTCCGGCCAGTCTGGAAGGAATACAGTTAAAACCCAAAAACGGAAAAGTGAAACTGCTGGAAGTTTACATCAAATAGCAGAATAATTTATAACTTCAGGACTCATTCAAATATTTTTTTATGGAGATCAAAGAAGCTCAGTTTGTAGTAAGCAATACTGATGTCGAAAAATGTCCGGCAGGTAATCGCCCGGAGTATGCTTTTATTGGCCGTTCCAACGTGGGGAAATCTTCTTTGATCAATATGCTGACCAACAAGAAAACACTGGCCAAAATATCCGGGAAGCCTGGTAAAACGCGTCTGATCAATCATTTTCTGATCGATAAAGACTGGTTTCTGGTCGATTTGCCCGGGTACGGTTATGCGCAGGTTCCGAAGGCCGAGCGGCTGAAATGGGAAAAAATGCTTCGTAACTACATCCTGAAAAGAGAAAACCTGTATTGTCTGTTTGTGCTGATCGATTCGCGTCATCCGGCACAAAAAGTCGATCTCGATTTTATGGAGTGGCTGGGAGTTAGCCAGATTCCCTTCAGCATTATATTTACCAAGTCGGATAAACTGAGACCGGTGGAACTGGAAGCCAATCTGAAAGCTTACGAAGAAAAAATGTTTGAGACCTGGGAAGTAATGCCTCACTATTTGGTATCGTCCTCGGAAACAGGCCTTGGTAAAGAAGAAATACTAAGCTATATTGATAGTGTGAACAAAAATGCCGGGAATCTTTAAGCACTGAAGGTGTCAAAACTGCTCCCGGATAAAACAGATTGAACCGAAAGTGATAACTTTGCGGCATATTCCTCATTGGATTCAAATAAAAAACTATAGGGAATGAAAAATCACCCACTAAAAATTTTCACCGGAAGAACCACCCGATATTTAACCGAAAAGATTTGCGACAGTCTGGATGTTGATTTGGGACATTCATCGTGCCCGGTATTTGCCGATGGCGAGTTTGAACCCTGTTACGAAGAAACCATTCGCGGATCGCATGTTTTCATCGTTCAGTCAACACCTCCTTCAGCCGATAACCTGCTGGAATTGTTGCTGATGGTTGATGCCGCCAAGCGGGCAAGTGCCTACAAAGTAATTGCCGTGGTTCCGTATTTTGGTTACGCACGCCAGGACCGCAAAGACAAACCCCGGGTTTCGATCGGAGCCAAACTGGTTGCCGACCTGCTTTCTACCGCAGGAATCGACCGGCTGATTACCATGGATTTACATGCTGATCAGATCCAGGGATTCTTCAATGTTCCGGTTGATCACTTGTATGCTTCCACGTTGTTTGTTCCGTTTATCGAAAAAATGGAACTGAAAGATGTAGTGATCGCTTCGCCCGATGTAGGTGGAACCAAACGTGCCAATACCTACGCAAAAATGCTGGAAACCGGTATCGTGATCTGTCATAAAACCCGTGCACGTCCGAACGAAGTGGGTAACATGACCGTGATTGGTGAGGTAAAAGGCAAGGATGTGATTATTGTGGACGATATCATTGATACAGCGGGTACCATTACAAAGGCTGCGAACCTGATGAAAAAAGAAGGAGCGCGTACTGTGAGAGCTTTTGCTGCACACGGGGTGCTTTCAGGACCGGCTGTTGAACGCATTGAGAAATCGGAACTGGAAGAAGTGTATTTTACCGACTCGATAAAACCCAATGCCGGAAGCAGTAAAATCAAGTACATCTCCACTGCCGATGCTTTTGCAGAGGCCATTCGCAGGGTGTATAAAAATCAGTCAATAAGTTCGTTATATTACAAATAATTTCTATTTTTGCACCGCTTTTTCCGAAAGCAGAGGCATAGTAGTTATGCATGCTGTTTGTCCCGAGAACTCGGGAAGGGCTGAGTACCATAATTATTAAATTAAATTATTAAAATGAAATCAGTAGCAATTAAAGGGGAACTGCGTTCTTCCCTTGGAAAAAAAGATTCCAAAAAACTGCGCGCAGAAGAGAAAGCTCCGGCTGTATTGTACGGTGGTGAGACTCCAATTCATTTCGCAGTTGATTTTGCTGAAATGCGTCAGTTGATTTATACGCCTAACGTATTTTTGATCGATCTGGAAATTGATGGCAAAGTATACAAAGCAATCATGCAGGATATTCAGTGGCATTCGGTAGAAGAAGTTGTTCTTCATGTCGATTTTCTTCAGATTGCAGAAGACAAGCCAATTAAAGTGGCTGTTCCTGTTAAAATCTCTGGTCACGCAAAAGGTATCAAAGTAGGGGGTAAATTAAATATCAACCTGCGTCGTTTGAAAGTGAAAGCACTTGCTACCGACCTGCCGGATACAATTGATATCGATGTTACCAAATTAGGTTTGGGACAGAGTATTAAAGTAGCCGACCTGAAATCGGATAAAGTAGAATTCCTGGATCAAAAATCGAACGTTATTGTCAGCGTAGCTATGACAAGGGCTGCAAGATCAGCCGCTGGTGCTACTTTGGCAGCAGGTGACGATGAGAAAGAAGAAACTTCAGAAGAAGCTCCTGCAAGCGAAGAATAAACCTTTAAAGATACTTGTGTGAAGTACTTAATTGCCGGTCTCGGTAATATAGGACCAGAATACAAAAATACTCGCCATAATATTGGCTTTCAAATATTGGACGCACTCGCTGAGGCGTCCAATATTAGTTTTAACGATGGCCGTTACGGGTTTGTATGTGAATACAAATTCAAGGGCCGTACTTTTGTATTGCTAAAACCCACCACTTACATGAACCTGAGTGGCAGAGCAGTCAACTACTGGTTGCAAAAAGAGAACATCGACATTAAACACCTGCTGGTGCTGGTCGACGATCTTGCGTTGCCGTTTGGAACCATCCGGGTGCGTGCCAAAGGTGGCGCAGGCGGTCACAACGGGCTCGAAAATATCAACCAGGTGTTGGGGCGCAACGACTATGCGCGTTTGCGATTTGGAATCGGGGACGGTTTCCCGAAAGGATTTCAGGTGGATTATGTGCTGGGCGACTGGAGCAAGGAGGAACAGAAAGAACTTCCTTTTAAGTTTATCGACTGCATCGAAATTATCCAGAGTTTTGGAACCATCGGGGTCGATCGCACCATGAATGTGTATAACAAGAAGTAGAAAGAATGGCAGACGGAGTCAGGATAGATAAGTGGTTATGGGCTGTGCGAATATTTAAAACCCGCAGTCAGGCTACCGAAGCATGCCGCAAAGGCCAGGTTTCGGTGGGTGACCAGCAGGTGAAACCTTCGCGCGAAATCCACAAAGGTGAAACTGTGAAGGTTCGCAAATCGCCGATTACCCGGTGGTTTAAGGTGCTCGACCTGACGGAGAAACGCATGGGGGCCAAACTGGTGTTCGATTTCGCCGCAGACGTTACGCCGCAGGAAGAACTCGACCTGCTCGAAATGCAAAAGCACATGCGCTGGAGCGTTCGGGATAGGGGAACCGGCCGACCTACCAAGAAAGACCGGCGCGACCTGGATGAATTCTTCGACTGGTGGGATGAGGAGTAGGAATTGAAGGATTGAAGGATTGAAGGATTGAGAATGCTTGAATGCAGGAATAAGCTGCAAGACACAAGCTACAAGACGCAAGCTATTGCTAAATGGCTTAACTGTCAAATGGTAGGATAAGCTTTGAGTCGTGAGCTACGAGCCACGAGTAAAATACGGCAACTTTGAACTTTGAACACTGAACTCTAAACGATATAAAGAACTCAAAATATGCTGGTAGCCAAACAAAAACGCAAAGAAAACATAGTTGAGTACATTTTGTACTTATACCAGGTGGAAGATTTGATCCGGGCATTCAAACTGGATATGGAACTGATTGAGCAGCGCCTGGTGAGTGGCTACAAAGCCGACGAAAAAACAAAAGCAGCCATTACCGACTGGTACGCCAACCTGATTCTGATGATGGAGCGCGAGCAGATCAGGGAAAAAGGGCACCTGCAATTTCTGACGAACCTGATTGCCGATGTGAACGAGTTTCATCTGAAGCTGATGGAAACGGGAAAGGACGCGGCCTACACACAAACATATAAAACCGTTGCCGGCCTTATTCAGGAACTTAGCCAGAAAAACCCGGAGGCCAAAAGCGACGTGGAGATGGGCATTACGGCTGTGTATGGATTTCTCTTGCTAAAAATGCAACACAAGGAAGTATCGCTTGATACTACCGAAGCCATCCAACGAATCAGCAAGTGGCTGGGCGGACTGTCGAAACTGTTCCGCGATTTTGAAAACGACGAACTCAGTTTTGAATAATACGGCAGTTTTCTCTTTTTCCAAACCACTGGTAGCGATTCCTGGCAATCCACCGGTAAAGACCGTCTCGCCACCCGCGCGGAAGAAATTGCAATACTGACAGCCATTTCCACGGAACGGGCAACATCCGGGCTATCTCAACAGCGGCTTCCGATTCGGTAAATACTTTCGTGTTTCTGATCAGAATAACCGAGTCGGTATCCAAGGGTATCCGGTAGTGTTTCACCAGCTTTTTTCCTTCCTCCGACTGCAGCGAAACATAGCAAAACTGCTTTTTTCTATCCCGTTTCAGAACAAAATCTACCGAGCGGTTGCACAAATTGCACACCCCGTCAAAAAGGATTATATTTTTTTCGAATCTCATGTTGGATGATAACAAAGATGCGCAATGATGGTTTTGTTTACCGGTACCGTTACCTTTTAGCCACAGCTCATGTCAGGAATAAAAGTGCCTCCGTAAGCTAGAAAAGATCAGGGAGAAAAGTGTGCAGATCCAGCGGATCATCCATTTGCTTCTGCTGTTCTTTTAAGCGGGAAATCAGTTGTGTTTTTATTTCCTGAAACTCCGCTTGCTCCGATAAGTCAACGGTTTCCAGCGGATCTTTTTCGAGGTCAAACAGCAGGATTTTCGGAACCCGCGGGTACACGATCAGTTTGTAGCGGTCGGTTCTCACCATGCGTTGCAGGTTGATGTAGGCGCCGTACATTTCGTTGTACGAGCTTTGTTTTTCGTTATTCACGAGCGGCATCAGGCTGTTGAAATCAATGTACGCGGGCTTTTCAATTCCGGCCAGGTCGAGGGTGGTAGCCATTATGTCTTGCAGGTAAACCTGCATGTCGCGTTTCTCATTCTCCGGAATATTGGGGCCTACCACAATCAGCGGCACTCTCATACTGGGATCGTACATATTTTGTTTTCCTACCAGGCCGTGGTGCCCAACCGCAAGGCCGTGGTCGGCACTAAAAAGGATGTAGGTGTTTTTGTCCTGCCCGGTTTGTTTTAAATGCAAAACGATTCTGCCGAGTTGATCGTCCAGGTGTGTGATAATGGCGTAATACTCCTGGCGGTGCGTTTGTATCGAATATTCAGTGCGGGGAAACGGCGCCAGTTTTTCGTCGCGGAGGCCAGGCCCACAGCCAATACTGTCTTTGTAAGGATACAGCTCCAGGTAATTTTCAGGCACCTTTATGTTTTCCACCGGATACATATCCACGTATTTCTTTGGCGACTGGCGGGGATCGTGCGGAGCATTAAACGCCAGGTATATAAAAAATGGCTTTTCGCTTTCCTGCGCCTGATCCAGAAAATCGATGGCATTGTCGCCCACCACTTCGCTCCAGTGTTTGCCTCCTTCCCAGTAGCCGCCGTATTGCGTATGCCACGGCAACCAGGTGGTATCTGCCGGCGAAAGCGGCCGGTTGTAAGCTTCCGGAACACTTTTGGGCATCCCGGGACGAATGTCTCTTACGTGCATAAACAGGCTGTCGGCCGGAATCGAGACATGCCATTTGCCGGTCATGTAGGTTTCGTAGCCGGCATTGGCCAGCAGCAGGCTCCAGAATTGCCCCTGGTCTTTCATGGGCTGGTAATTGTTTTGTGCCGCCTGCGCTCTCCACAAAAACCTTCCCGTGTTTAACATGGCCCGGCTGGCCACACATATCGCCCCGTTCCAGCCTCCCATATTGTACGAATGCGTGAAACTGACTCCCGCTTCGCTTAGCTTATCCAGGTTGGGGGTAATAACCTCGGAGTTACCGTGGCTGCGAATGCCTTCGTAAGTCATGTCGTCGGCAAAAATAAACAGGAAATTGGGCCGGCCCTTTTCCGGCTGGTGCTGGTTGCACGAAGTTGCCAGGGCAAAAACAAGGAGTAAGAGCGGGAATAGTTTGTTCATAACCTCAGATTTTCCTCTAAAAGTAAAAAGAATAAACAGGTTTGTTGTGCATGATGTCCGGTTAAAAACAAAGCAGGTCTTGATAGGCTGACAAAAACGAAATCCCCAATGTTACAAAACATATTGCCAGCCACGCAACCTTTTGCTACATTTAAACATCTGTTAATCAAGTCAACCAATAACAATCAATTATGAAAAATGACCCGTAACACAACACTTATCCGGCAACTGAAAAAAGCACAAGGCGCTTAGCGGTTAATTTCGCATAGCGCGTAGAATCGAACCTGTATGCTCTCCAACAGGTTAACTTTCGTTACCCTGGATACGAAAATTTATTTTGTACTAATAACTCACTACTAAATACTGTAAAAACATGAAACCAACAATTTTAAAATTAAGCGCTTTATTCCTGTCCTTGTTATTTATTGGGGCAGGGTGCAACAACGACGAAGACCTGTTTGAACTGCAAATTGGTGACAAAAATGCCGTGATACAACAAGAAGTAAACGGCATTGAGTTTACTTTTTGCCTGTTAAACGAAGCCGGCGAACCTGCCACCGTTTTTAACGAAGGGGAGAATTTTACTTTTCAGTTTACTATCACAAATAATACAGATACAGTATTATATAATGATGTTTCACTTTTTGATGAAGAGGGTTTTTGTGAAATAAAGAATAATGAAGGAAGTTCCGGAATGTCATTTGATAAGCCAGTTGCTGTTGAGCTGATTGGTAAAGTAGCTTTTCGCATTCCTGTTGGGAGTTCGGTAAAAAATAATATACTGTGGATTCCTAATAATGATGTTTGGACTGAGGGGCATGTTAGTTTCAAAAAAAATAATAACTCTTATTTAACAAAAGGAGTATATTATACCCAATTTTCACACCGTTTTAGTTTTGACACGAAACAAACGCACAAACTAACATTCAAGATTAATTTCCAAGTTAAATAAACCAATTATGAAAAAGCTAATACTTATTATGTTAATATTAGGGGGGTAAACAGTTTATTCGCCCAGGTTGCTACCAAAAGTTACGAAAAGGGCAAAGCCTTTGAAAAACACCCCGGGTTTAAAACCACCAAACAAAACTCTCCCGAAAAAAAGATGCCCCTGTTCGATGTATCTGCCCTGCTTGAAGAAGATGAAGCTACAAAAGGTTTGGACATCCCTTTCCGTTTTGGAAAATCGTTTGATGTAAATATTACACTAAAAGACGGAAAATGGCAAAAAACAGATTCTGCCGAGGTGTGGAGTTTAAAAATTACCTCTGATGATGCCTATTCATTGAATTTTATTTTTTCTGAACTCTACATTCCTGAAGAGGGAGAAATGTATATTTTCAACGAAGCTGGTTCAATGGTTTATGGCCCGGTAACAAATAGACAGAATGACCATGGAAAAACGTTTATGACTGACATTATATCCGGAGAATCAGTTGTCATTCAGGTTTTGATTCCATTAAAGACTAAAGAAAAGCCGATATTAACAATACAAAATATCGTACATGGATATAAAGACATTTATACCGATTTAGGATACGGAGACTCTGATCAGTCATATTTGTGTAATGGACCTTACCGGGATGCTGAATGCTATCGGTCAGTAATGGGAAGTGCAATTGATGGTGTGGTTCAGATATTATTATCCTCAGGGTTCGAATTATGTTCTGGCTCACTTCTAAACAATACTGCACAGGATTACAGGCCGTTTATCCTAACAGCCTTTCATTGTATTGATCTTAATGAAAATAACTCACTCGAACAGTCGGAAATTAATATTGCTGAGGACTGGTTAGTTCGTTTTGGATTTAAACATGCTGACTGTGCAGGTAGTACTTTTAGTAATGTTTATACTTTCGATGATACTCATTTTCGTGCAGCATGGGACTCAACAGACTTTGCATTGGTCGAATTACAAGATGATATTCTAAGAGATCAGTCGTCAGTAGGTGAGAAAGTTTGGTTAGGGTGGAACAGAAACAATACTGCTGCTACGAAAAGCTACTATTTGCATCACCCCAAAGGAGATGTTATGAAATACGCATACGATTCAGATGTAAAAGTGGAAACTAATTACCTTGGTACCGTGCCTGGACAAAATCATTGGTATAGTCAATTGGATATTGGTCTTTTAGAAAAAGGCTCTTCAGGTTCTCCAATTTTTGACCAGAACAAGAGAGTAGTAGGTCAACTTCATGGTGGTAATCCCTCATGCAGTGGTTCAAAACGATATTGGCATGGTTGCTTACATAGATCCTGGACAGGCGGAGGTACCGACTCAACCCGTCTAAGCAACTGGTTAGACCCAATCGGTTTGGGTGTGGCAACTTTAAATTCAGTGCGGCCGGAGCCTAAATACTCTGAATCATTTAACGTCCTTTGTTCATCCAAAACTTTGTCGGTTATCGATTTGCCCCCCGGCTATACTTTCCACCACTGGAATTCGAGTAATGTTACCTTATCAGGAAATACTGCCAATCCTGTACAAATATCTCCGCTTAATCAAGGTAACGCCTGGGTTGAAGCAATAGTTAACACAGGATGGGGCTTATATATACTCAATGCAGATAGCTTTTCGGGAATTTTGACGAATTTATTTTTTTCTTTTTCAAGTCAAAATTTTCAGGCATAGCCGTAGCTACGGTTTAAAATTTTGGTGTAGAAAAAGG
>JBKDZK010000596.1:0-1600 GCA_047971205.1 Draconibacterium sp. | reverse complement strand
ATAAGCTGATCGCTTTGTCAGTTGCCTTTGGTAACATGCCATCACGCTCAGGAGCACGTCCATTGTGCTCATAAGCAGTAAGTCCTGCCAATTTGCCTTTTTTAACTTTTTCAATCTTGTTCATGTCCTGAAGCACGGTGTAACCTTTGCTTTCCAATTCGTTAACCAAGTTACGACCGTCTTTACGCTCGGTGAAGTGTTTGTAGCCGCCACCAATGAAAACGTCAATGTCCGTATTCATAAAATCGGCAGCAATTTCTTCGTACATGCTACGTGAAGGCTGGTGGGCAATAAAGGACGCTGGAGTTGCATGGGTGATGGCCGATGTTGAAACCAAACCGGTTGCCAGTCCTTTTGTTTCAGCTTTTTCAAGCACACTTGGATGAGCAACGGTATCTGTGTCAACACCAATTGCGCCATTGTAGGTTTTGTATCCTGCAGCTAAAGCTGTTCCGCCCGCGGCAGAGTCGGTTACGTAATCACTGGCTGATTGGGTTTTCGAGAATCCGACATGTTTGAAGTTATCCAGAAAAAGATGTCCTCCATTCGCGGTAATCCCTGCGAAAACCTGGGCAGTACCCATTCCGTCACCAATCATTAAAATGATGTTTTTTGGTTTTTCTTTTTTGAAGGTAGCTGAATACGTTTTTACATCATAAGTACTTGCTCCGTTGTAAATTTTAAGGGAGTCTTCTTTGGATAAGGTTTTGTAGTTTTCCTGAGCAAATAAAGGGGCTGCCATCAGGAAAACAAGCAGAACTGATAATATTCTTTTCATTTTAGTAGTTATTTAAGGACGATAAAACTAGTCATAAAAATAATAACTGACCTTTTCGTCTGTATTAAACTTTGGTTAATGATTGGTTTCATTTCCCTCCATTGTTTTTTAGGTCTTGCAAACACTGGTCCTTTAAGGAAGGAGGTGTGTTCCAGAGAAAATGGGTCAGAAAATGATTGGTTTCGGCTGCATAATACATTAGGCAATCTTGGTTGCTACAATGATGTCCATGGGCTGCATCCTGGTGGTTGGTGACCATAGGTGTGCCGTTATTGACCAGTCCTAGCAGGTGGCAAAATTCATGCATTAATACCGTACTTTCAAGCACTTCTGTCGAAGGTTGATTAAGTCCGCCACTGTAGTCCTTGATCGTTTTTCCGAATAGGGCAATAGATGTTGGTCCGTAGGCCATGCCTAAGGCTTTACTATCATTTTTATTGGCAGCATAATCGCCATCAGCGATAAAAATCCACACCGCAAGTGTCTGTTCCGAGGTTTCGTTGGTTCGATAGGCTTCTTCCATTATTTTCAAGGTTTCCAGCGAAAAGTCATCTTCCCCGGGAGATGGAATGGATTTAGTGAAGATTTGTAGTCCTTTACTTTTATGTAATCGCGAATCGATCAATGAAAGGAGATGGTATTTGGAAGTATTGGTTGGCTCATAACCTTCAATATAAACGATTTCAACAATCAGCTGGTTATATTTTTCCTCGCTTAAAAAGTCAGCGGGCTGAATCGAGTTCCCGAGTGGTTCTTCTGGCTCTTCTGTGTCCTCGGGTTGAGGATCAGGTTGCGTATGCTCAGTACATCCCACGAATGCAC
>JBKDZK010000595.1:0-2202 GCA_047971205.1 Draconibacterium sp. | reverse complement strand
GTTTTTGAAGAAACCACCGGCTTCCAGTTCTTTGTAGAAATCTATTTTTTTGTTGAGTTCATCGTCTTCTACCGAAAGCACACGGATGCCTTTCAAACCGGATAGCAGATCCTTGGTGGTTCCGTCTCCGGTTTCTACCTGTGAAGCAAAGCCCAGTAGTTTTCCGGAAATGTTAACCGTGGTAAATCCCTTTTGGTTGGCGTATTTGGAAAATAACTTGTCAACCGGGTCTTTTTGTGCAAACACTGCAAGCGGCAGTATCAATGCCAATACTAATACTAGCTTTTTCATACTATCAAAATTGTTTGTTTTTAAAGGTATCGTATGTAACTCGCATGTGTTTTGATAATCCTCTTGAGTGTAATTATTTTACATGCTCGTTTCATGACGTACATTTTTACTTGTTATTACTCTTTTATGTCTCCTTTTGCCGGCTGATAGCTACCAGTTGGCAGGTATGTTTTATTGCTTTTCTATTTTATTTAACTCGTCGTAGAATTCCACTACGGGCTCTGTTCCTTTTTTTATCGGGTCTGAAGCTTTGTGCAACATGTCGAAATTGGATAGCTGGGCCAGACCTTTGCTGTATTTTCCTGAAACAAACTCCAGTGTTTTGCTGGCGTAGGCGTAGGCTTCGTCCGGATCCTGGAACGTGTCTTTAAAGGATTTCTGCTGCTCCTGGTAAAACAGGAGTCCTCCCAGGACAATGATCACAGAAGCCGCAACTCCGGTTACCAGCTTCCACATCGAACGGTACCGTGTTTTTTCGCGGTGCTCGTTCTCCAGTATGTAATCCATTACATCTTCCTCAATGGTCGGGTCGTCGGCTATGTGGGCCAACGCTGAAATTCCACTAAAGAACCCGGCATATTCAGCTACTTCTTCCGCCACCTCTCCCGACTGAAAATAGGCTTTCAGCATTCTTTCTTCGGCACCGGTGCTTTCGCCGTCAAAGTAACGTTGCAATAAATCTTTTACTTCTTCGATTTTCATTGTCATTCATTTTTAAAAATTCATCCCGTACTTTTTTTCGGGCCCGCGACAGGTTCACCCTGATTGCATTTACCTGCAACCCGGTAGTGTCGGCAATTTCGTCGTAGCTCAGCTCCTCAATATCGCGCAGGTACATTACCTTGCGTTGCAAGCCGGGCAGCCGGTCGATCAGCCTCCGGATTTGTTCGGCCGATTCGCTTAATTCAACTTTTGAATGAACATCGACCGTTTCTTCTTTCAGTTTCTGGTCAGTGTCTGCATCGATCGGTACAACCCGGTTGGCTCTTGCTATGTCAATGCAGTGGTTACGTGTCATCCGCATGGCAAAAGCCTCAATATTTTTGATTTCACAGAGCGTTCCCCTTTTTTGCCAGAGCTTCAGGAACACGTCCTGAACAACGTCGCGTGCCAGGTCCTCGTCTTTCAGGAAGTGGGTGGCAAAGCGCAGCAGTTTTTTGCTTACCGGTAATACACTCATTTTAAAATCTCGGGCAACCATGCTTTTTTGTTTGCTTTTCTGCTTCTTGTTTGTTGTTTTCAAAGTTAAGACGTCGGCCTCAAAAAAATATTACCCGAAATGACGTTGTTTTTTTAATAAACCCAAAATAAATTCAATACCTTTCCTGGCCCCTTAGCCATCGGCTCGTCGTACTGCCTTCCGGAACCCTGAAGGAGTAACGCCCACTTTTTTCTTAAAAATCAGGCTGAAATAATGTATGGTCTGAAAACCCAGTTCCAGGCTTATTTCTTTGATGCTTTTATCGCTGCCTGCCAATAATTCTCGGGCGCGCATTATGCGCAGCTGCAGATGGTATTGCCCGGGTGCTACGCCGGTGTATTTTTTGAACATTTTCCGGAAATACGAATAACCCACGTTGTGCCGGGCAGCCAGTTCTTCCAGGCCGGTTTCCTTGTCGATGTCCTGGCGCATTGCAAAACGTACCTCTTCGATAACTTTGGCGATCCGTTTCCCCGAAAATCCTTTTTGTTTTTCAAAGGAAATAATGTAGCCCAGCAGTTTTACGACCATCCCGGAAGCAATTTGCTGGTAACCGGGCTGTTCTTTTTCCACCAAATCCATTATCTTCAAGTAGGTATCTATTATTTCTTCTTTTATGCCCAACTGCAAAACAGGTTGTTGGCCCTTAAAAACGGGGTTCGACAAAAAATGGTCGGCAATCCGGCCCTTGAAACCAACATAATTCTCGG
>JBKDZK010000594.1:0-2602 GCA_047971205.1 Draconibacterium sp. | reverse complement strand
CGTGGGGCTCCGCTACCATTACAACCGCTTACAAAAACTGGTGGACCCGGCTCCGTATCCCAAAACTGTTGTGGAGGCACGCCGAAAACGGGCTACTAAGCAGGCCAATGAGTTGATTGGGCAGAATAGCATTTCATTCTACGCCGCCATGGGAACCGTTCAGAATTATGCGGAGGATGGTATTGTTGGTGTGAACCGTTATTTGGCTTATTCCGGTGTGTTGGATTATGAATACCGTTATAATACAATGCTTTCCTTTTTAGCCGGATTCGATTTTTTCAGGGATGAGAGTTTGATGCCCAGGTATCCAAAATCCGGGGATCAAAATCTGTTAGGTGTTCATGGCGGTGCAGCCTTTCATTTTTGGAGATTGGCTATTTTGCTGGAAGTCGGAACCTACCTGGGAGACGACAAAGGAAAAGACCCGCTGTTTTTACGGCCAGCGCTGCGCTTTGACTGGACAAAACACCTGGATCTGCAACTGGGCTTGAAAACACGTCACGGAACTAGTGCCGACTGGATTGAAACAGGTGTGGTAATAACGCCTTTTAACTGGTAGACGCCCATGGTGAAAATTCCGGATTCCCGGTTGCGAAAGCCATTTGTTAGCTTCTGATGTTTTCCATGTTCGTTAATCGGATATGGGTGCCGTACTGCAGGGCATTGAGCGGTACCACGATGTTACTTTTTCTGCCAGTTCCCTTGCTTTTTCGGGATATCCGGCAGCGAGGTTGTTGTTTTCTCCCGGGTCTGAAACAATGTTGTACAACTCCGGGCGGCTTCCATCGTAATCGCACAATAGTTTCCAGTCGCCTTCGCGAACCGCCAGGTCGGGGAGACTGTCAAATCCGTAAAACTTCTTTCTGTCGGGCGGGCGGCTGTAAAAAATAGGCGTCTGTCGCGAAGCAGCAGATTCTCCCAGCAGGGTTCCCACAAGGTTTTCACCATCGCAAAGCGAATTTTCGGGCTTGCCGGTTCCTGTAAACTCAAGCAGGGACGGGCGAATGTCAATGGCAGAAAAAACAGATTCCTTGTTTCTGGTTCCCTGTACTTTTTCTTCCATAAATCCGGGCCCCCAGGCAATTAACGAAGAGCGGATTCCTCCTTCGTACAAATGTGCTTTGTAGCCTTTCAGATTTCCGGCTCTTCCGGCTCCATTTTCCGGCCCATTGTCCGAACAGAATAAAATCAGGGTATTGGTGCGAAGGTTTTCATTGTTTTGAATGTAGTCGAACAATCTGCCAAACTGCTGGTCCATGGCTTCGAGTACGGCCAGGTACAAGCCTCTTTTTCCGGCTTCTTTTGCCAGCCCGTATTCTTCATAAGGCGGCCAGAAGGGGCTGTGTACATCATCGGGCCAGATATTTACATAAAAAGGTTGCTGTGCTTGTTCTGCATTACCGATAAATTGAATAGCTGAATCAATAAAGCCGGTTGTAATTTCAGAACGTTGCATCCAGGTAAAGGGCTGTCCCAGTTTTTCTGCTCCTTCCCAAATGCGTCCCACTTTCCCGGTTTCATCTTTAGTTAGGGGAAGCAGTTTGGCACCCATTCCTTCGAAGTTGGTGAGCGACTGGTCGAAACCATAATCGCTAATGGGCGGAGCGTTGGTTACATCGCGTTGACCACCCATGTGCCATTTCCCAAAATGTCCCGTAGTATAGCCGGCATTGTGGAGGTCTCGTGCCAGCATCGGAGCCGAAGTGCTGAGCCAGTTGGCCATGCCGCGTTCCTTGTTTCGCTGGCTGAATTCGAGGTAAGAGGTAATATTCCAGCGTTGCGGATAAGTTCCGGTTGAAATGGCTACCCGCGACGGAGAACATATCGGGGCGTTCACATAAAACTGTTCGAAACAAATACCTTCCGAAGCCAGCTTGTCGATATTGGGCGTTTGGGCGTCGGTATTGCCAAAACACGAAAGGTCGGACCAGCCCATGTCATCAATAAATATCAGAATAACATTGGGTTTTTGCCCAGACTTCTTTGGAGAGCATCCGGTCATAAAAAGCAGGGAACAGGCGATAGCCAGGAAGAATATTTTCCTCATTTTTAGTTGATTTATCGTACGTCAGTGTCTTATACCGACGAAGATAACCATTGTAACCCAAATGCTGAATGAATCCGGATTCTTATTTGAATCAGAAATTATCCGGCATCGCCACCTGACCTGTAGATTTTACAATGTTTGAGAGAAGATCTTCGATTGTTCCCGCTGGTACGGAAATTTTAACAACGGTGCTAGCGCCGAATATTTGCAACATCCATCAACGGCATGTTTTCGAGGTCCTGCAGTGCGTTGATCAAACCTATTTTTGAATATTTTTCCAGGTCGTCGAGTGTAATGCGGCAAACTTTTAGCTGTCCTTCCGAAAGCAGGCGGGCACGTTGAGTCCCGGGCAAAAGAGGCGTGTCGGGTGTCCACCATTCCTTGCCGTCAAAAAATACCGGGTTGGCTGTGTAGCTGTCGGTAATACAGTTGTTTTTTACAATGAGGATGTCGTCGCAGTCACCTCTCTGGTTAAACAGCTCGGTGAGGTTTTCACGGTCGGCGTATTTGTAGGCATAATCGATCGTATCGTTTTTTACTACTTGCAGACATTGG
>JBKDZK010000593.1:0-1539 GCA_047971205.1 Draconibacterium sp. | reverse complement strand
TTCGCGTTTTTGTGTGCATAATTCACCAAACCGGTATTGGTTTTTATCCCCAGTTTTTTATGAATATTCTTTCGGTGTGTGTCAACCGTAAACTTGCTTAGTTTAAGTTCGCGGGCAATTTGTAAGGTTGTTCTTCCTCTTGAAATAAGTTCGAGGATTTCTTTTTCTCTGCGGGTTAAGCTAATGTGTGTATTTACCTCGTTGTTTTGTTGCCAGTTTTGAATGTTTTGTGGCAGGTTTTTGCAGTAGTATTTTTCTCCGCGCATTAGTTTTTTTATGGCGGTTAACAGCTCGCATTTTTCAATGTCTTTTGTAATGTAGCCCTTTGCTCCGGCTTCCAGCATTTCAATAACATCGGCACACTGGTCGTACATCGACAGCGCCAAAATCGGAATATTGGGGTAGGCTTTACTAATAAACCGGGTAGCAGTAATGCCATCCATTACGGGCATTCGTATGTCGGTAATAATTATATCGGGGTAAACACCCCTTTCCAATGCCTGAATTAATTCCACCCCGTTTGCGGCTTCGGCAACAATTTCAATCGTATTTACTGAGGTAAATATCGATTTTATTCCATCGATAAATAATTTGTGGTCGTCGGCAATGGCTACTTTTCGTTTCATAATGGGATGGTTAAAATTATTGTGGTTCCGTTATAGGGCGAGGTGTCGATATTAATTCTGCCGTTTAAACTGCCCAGCCGTTTTTCGATGTTGGTAAGCCCCAGTCCGTAATTTATTTTTTGTGTGTCGAAACCAATGCCGTTGTCTTCAATCATAACATTCAGCTCATTATTATCTTCTGAAAACTGAATGGTTACTTCGCTGGCTTTGGCATGTTTAATAATATTGGTAAGCAGTTCCTGCAAAATCCGGAATACCTGTATTTCGATGGTGTTTTTTACCCGTTTTGTAACATTTATATTTATTACCTCAACAGCAGTATTGCCTGCTTCCGAAATTTGACTGGCAATATTTTGCATCGACGGAATTAAGCCTTTGGATATCAGGGTGCCGGAATGGTTGTTGTGGGCAATTTTTCGAACTTCGCGGTAGGTATCTTCAGCCAGCGATTCAAGTTTCTGAAACCGGCCTGCATTTTGGGTTCCCGATTTCTGATGCACATCGTTAATTAACAGCTTTAGTGTAGCCATTCTGCTGCCGAGGTTATCGTGCAAATCGTTGGCAATACGTTCGCGTTCCTTTTCCTGTGCTTCAATAATTTTATCAATGCCTTGCAGTTCCTGTTCTTTTAATTGTTTTAATAACTTGTCTTGTACACTTTGTTGCTTCCGGTGTGTTCTTCTGAATAGATAATAAATAGCAATTGCAATAAAAACAAAAATGGCCAACATACTTAAAAGCATGTTTTGATTCCGAATGCGTTTATTATCAACTTCCAGGTTTTTACGTTCCAGTTCAAGTATTTCTTTTTCTTTTTTTTCAGTTTCGTAGCTGATCTGTATCTCCGAAAATATTTTCTGGTTTTCTATACCCGTCAAACTATCGTGTAAAACCCGGGCTTGTTGGGCATATT
>JBKDZK010000592.1:0-2980 GCA_047971205.1 Draconibacterium sp. | reverse complement strand
CGCAAATCCATGTCGATCAGTTGAGTGGTAAGGAATAGACTCCGTTCAAGATTGGTTGAATCGAGTACATTGATAACAATATCGGGTGTTTGTTCGTAGATGAACTTTCGAACAAAAATTTCCTCGGTCGAATAGGCTGTTAAACTGTAAGTTCCCGGAAGATCATAAAAATTAAAGGTGTATCCTTTGGCTTTAAACGTTGCTTTGTGGATACCAACGGTAACGCCGCTGTAGTTTCCTACCTTTTCTTTTGATCCGGAAATAAAATTGAAAAGCGTTGTTTTGCCACAATTGGGGTTACCAACCAGCGCAATATTGATGGTACGGGTTCGCTCCGATTGATTGATTAACTCAATGTTGCGATCAATCGTACCTTCAAAGTTGTCTTGTGTGTCCAGGTCAAACTCCTGAAGGGAAACAACTTCGATCAGTTCCGCTTCCGATTTTCGGAGCGATACATTGTAGTTAAGTATCTTAAATTCAATCGGGCCATTGAAAGGGGAGTCCTTAATCACTCTGACCTCTTTCCCGCGGATAAATCCCATTTCAGAAATTCGTTTTCTGAAAGATCCATGGCCTAATATTTTGGTGATTATTACCGGTTCGTTATGTTTTACCTCACTCAGCTTCACTTTTCCCTCGCCTTCCTATTCTTGATTTAAATTAAATAAAAATAAGCGAACAAAGATATTCAATTTGTTATCATTTAAAATAAAATAACAATGTTCTTCACATAGTAAGTTCAAGTAGTTACTTTTGTTCAAGAAGAGACAGGATATGGAGGAAGATAAGTTTTATCAAAACATTCAGAAAGCACTCGAGGATTTGCCTGAGAACTATAGTATTCTGGAGGAACGGATCGATATTGAGGTTCAGATGAAATACTTTGAATATGCAAAATCGAACCGCGAGAAAATGGATGCCAGGGGATGTTTTGAACACCGGGAAGAGCTTTTCGAAGAAAATACAGGGGAGGACCGAAAAAAGGAAATACTCACTTCAATTGCCGTTTACGATGACGTGAAAACTTATCGTACACTCGAAAAATTTGTGGCAGAATCGGGGGGCGAGCTAAAACAATGGGCGATCCTGGCTTTGCAGGAAAGCAGAATGTTGCTGCAAAGTTCGTTGCTCGACGAACAACAGTTTTTTATTTCAACCGGCCTGGGTGGAAAAGGAAAGAAGCTAAGGTACTTTGTGGTTTTCTTGAACCGGAATACAGAAGAACTACTTTCTTCAACACAACAGAAGCTGTTAAAAGACGAGCTCGCTTTTGAGTTGAACAAACACGAAGGCATTTTTGAGTCGATGGATTTTATGGAAGGTTTTTCATCGGGATTGGTGATGCTTCCCTTGACGGTAGAAATCCGGTCGGTATTTCAGAATGTGATTGAAGAATGCAATCAATATGGTGGATTTTTACAGGAGGATATGATCATTACCAACGTGAAAGTGTTGTCGCGGGGGGAAATTATTCAATTATTACATCAAAAAAAGAACGAAAACAAAGATGAATTGGAAGAAAAATAAAATTAATGTGGCCATTCAGGTGTTGCCTGAAGCAGAAGGAAAAATTAAATATTCGCTGGTTGATGAAGCCATCAAAGCTATTGCTGATTCCGGCATGAGGTGCCAGGTTTGCCCCTTTGAAACAGTGGTGGAGTGTGATTATGAGCAGCTTCCGGTTTTACTGGAAACCGTTCATCAGGCCTGCGCCAATGCCGGGACCGAGAAGATGTTGACCAATTTGAAAGTGCAGGTTAACTTCTCGAACGATGTTGCCATTGAAGATAAAATGGAAAAATACATTTAATTTTTCCTGAGAGTTTCGATTTTTACAAATTAGTTATATATTTGCACCGCTTTTAAGGCAAAACGCCAACGGCCCCGTAGCTTAATGGATAGAGCATCTGACTACGGATCAGAAGGTTGGGGGTTCGAGTCTCTCCGGGGTCACCAAAGCGGAGATTTTATCAATCTTGATAGAATTTCCGCTTTTTTGTTTGCCCAAACCCCTTGTCAATTGAGGGATTGGAGAGAAAAATGAATTGACCCGGGAGGTTCGATAACTGTCTGATTCACGGTTATAGATAATTCCTTCAGGAAACAGCAAATTTTGGAATACCCTTTTCCCATCCAAATCTGATTTGCCCCACATTTCCAATGGGTTAAGACACAACTTTGCAGCAAAATCCACCACTTTTATAAGGTTCGATTTATATCCGCCTGTCCTTCCAAGTTCCTGCTCAATTTCAAAACATTCCTTTTCGTATTTTGGCCTGAATTTTTGATACAGGTTGCGGTCAATCTCCCCAATGACAAAACGTTCTTCAATAGCTTCCAGTTTTCTTTTTGTTTCTGCCAATTTGTTTTTCAGGAGTTTTGCTTCTTCAAGCTGAGATTTAAAAAATACAGCCATTTGTTCCTCTAATTGCAGCCTCACTAATTCAAACTCCCCTTTCCCAATTTTAAACATTGTCAGCACTTTTCCGAACATTTCGTGCATCGCTTTGGCACTACGGTTGACTTTGCAGCCTTTTTTATTGCATTTGTAATAATACAACCCTTTTTTTCTTACCAGGTAACCGGTTAAAGGCGTACCGCATTTATCACATTTCGCAAATACTTTCAAAGGTAAATTCTCATTGTCACTGTCATATACAAAACCATGCACCCTTTTTTCCTGACGGATATTATGCACCATCAAAAACAATTCCCTTGAGATTAAGGGTTCGTGCTTTCCTTCAATGACCTGCCCCGGAAGCATTTTACTTACAATAAGTCCGCAATAAAAGGGATTTAAAAACAAATCATTTAACCTCTTGTCTGACAGTTTAACCCCCATTTTATTTAATTTACGGGCAATCTCAACATTGGATAGTTGCTTGTAAGCTTTCCACTCAAATGCTTTTCTCAATATTTTTCCCTCTCCGTTAACAACCAGTTTGCGTTCGGATGCTTTTCCACTTCCTTTGTTCAA
>JBKDZK010000591.1:0-3121 GCA_047971205.1 Draconibacterium sp. | reverse complement strand
CATTTTATGGCCGAAACGGCCAAAATCATCAACCCGGCAAAAAAAGTGCTGCTCCCCGACCTGAAAGCGAGCTGCTCGCTGGCCGAATCGGCTCCGGCCAACAAGTTTGCCGAATTCAAAGCCCGCTACCCCGACCATAAAGTCGTGAGCTATGTAAACGCCACGGCAGCATTAAAAACCCTTACCGACGTGGTATGTACCTCGGCCAATGCCAGACAGATAGTAGAAAGTTTCCCCAAAGACCAGAAACTGATTTTTGCACCCGATAAAAACCTGGGCAACTACATCAACAGCATTACAGGCCGCAATATGGTGCTTTGGGACGGTGCCTGCATTGTGCACGAACAGTTTTCGGTAGAAAAAATTATTGCCCTGATGGACGAACATCCCGATGCCGAATTTATTGCCCACCCCGAATGCGAGGCGCCGGTATTGCTGTTGGCAGGGCATATCGGTTCCACCTCTTCGTTGTTAAGCTATGTGAAGGAAAGTCCGGCCAAGAAATTTATCGTGGCCACCGAAAGCGGCATATTCCACCAGATGGCCAAATCCTGCCCCGGCAAGGTTTTTATCCCGGCCCCTGCTAATGATTCTACCTGTGCCTGTAACGACTGCGAATACATGAAACTGAACAGCTTGCAGAAACTCTACCTCTGTCTGAAACACGAACAGCCGGAAGTTACGCTCCCCGGCGATGTAATCGAAAAAGCCAGGGTACCGATCCAGCGCATGCTCGAAATCTCGAAATAAGCGTTCCGCTATTTGGGAATATCGGTTGATGTGGAATCAGCTGCTTCGATCAGGTTCTGCACCAGCAAATCCTGCCGCGAAATTTCGATGGCCTGCAGCAGGGTTTTGTCAATCTTCTGAATGATCGGATAAAAACCCGTCTCGCCGATTATGTTCCGCGCGATATAAGCTTTCAGCTGCGTGTTAATGATTTTCCCTGACTCTTTCAACCCGTCGGCATCCTTTTTAACGCCCTTTCCGGCGGCGTATTTAACAAAGTCGTCGATTACGTGGTGTTGCTCCAGGTAAGCATCGAACTCATCAGCAGCGATCAATTCTGCCAGTTCTGAGCGGTGTTGATCGGCATAGGCGTAGGCATACGAATAGATCAGTCCGCGCCGGAACAACTTGCCGTAATACTCCGAATTACCTGTGGTATCCACCGGCACAAAAAAGTCGGGCATAATTCCGCCGCCACCGTAAACAATGCGGCCGCCTTTGGTAGTGTATTTCAGCGAATCATCAAAATGAATACTGTCGGCTACCAACTGCTCCATGTTGTGGAAACGCTCGTAAATATGGTTGTAATATTCTTCGTTGCCGTCTTCGTACGGACTTTGAATACAACGTCCGCTGGGGGTGTAAAAACGCGCTACGGTAAGGCGAAGCGCCGAACCATCGTTCAGCGGGATTTGCTCCTGCACCAGCCCTTTTCCGAACGAACGGCGGCCAATCACAATTCCGCGGTCGTTATCCTGAAGAGCGCCCGCAAAAATCTCGCTGGCCGACGCCGAAAACTCGTCGATCATCACGTACAGTTCTACATCGCCAAAAGAACCTTTTCCGGAGGCATTGTAAGTTTTGCGTGGCTGATTTTTACCCTCGGTATAAAGCATGGCCTCCCCTTTTTCCAGTACTTCGTCCAGCATCTGCAAAACGCCCATCAAAGCACCGCCGGGATTTCCGCGAAGGTCCACAATCACGCGTTTGGCTCCCTCCTCTTTCAAGACGGTCATTCCGTCTACAAACTCCTGGTAAGTGGTATTCGCAAAGCGGCTGATTTTTATGAACCCCGTTTCCGGATCGATCATGTACGTAACATCCACACTGTAAAGCGGAATGTCTCCGCGGGTAATTTCAAACTCCAGCTCATTGTCTTCTCCCTTTCGCTGCACTCCGATGCTCACTTTTGAATTTTTCTCGCCGCGGAGCAAGTGAAGGATATCGTTGCTCACCTTGCCAACTCCAGCAATCAGAGAGTCGTTCACGGTTACAATGCGGTCGCCGGGCTGAATACCCACCTGGCTCGAAGGGCCACCTGAGATCACTTCAATCACGCGTACAGTATCTTCCATCAGCGAAAACTGAATAACGATTCCCGAAAAGTTTCCCCGCATTTCTTCGTTTACTTCCTGCATGTCGCGCGCCGGAATGTAGGAGGTATGCGGATCGAGTTTTTTAAGTATCTCCGGAATGGTTTCTTCCACTATCTCACCTGTATTTACACTATCAACATAACCGTGATCAACCAAATCAAGAATGGTCGATATTTTATTGGGCTGACTCATCGCCAGGCCGCTAAAACCTGTGCTTGAGTTGGTTTTCATCATGTTCCCGATCAGAATACCAATGGCAATTGAAATGGCAATTAAAAGGGGAACCAGTATAACTGTTTTCTTATTCATTGTTTCTTTTCTCCAAGTTAAAAATAATGGGCCGCACGTCGCTTAAATATCTACCTGTACGACATCGATTCCGGCTCTTCGAAGCAGGTTGATCCCGTCTTCCAGCCTGTAACTTTCGGTAAACACCACCCGCTTAATACCTGCCTGAATAATCAGCTTCGAACATTCCAGGCACGGCGAAGAAGTTACATACAAGGTGGCACTGTCGCTGCTGTTCCCCGATTTTGCCACTTTGGTGATGGCATTGGCTTCGGCATGCAGTACATAAGGCTTTGTCTGGTTGTTCTCGTCTTCACAAACATTCTCAAAACCTGCCGGCGTTCCGTTATACCCATCCGAAATGATCATCTTGTCTTTCACAATCAAGGCTCCTACCTGTCTCCGTTTGCAGTAAGAATTCTGAGACCAGATATCGGCCATTTTGAGGTAACGCTGATCGAGCAGTTGTTGTTTTTTATCCTTCGACATAGTTATGTATTGTTCTTAAATAGGTAGCGTTTTCTACTCCTGATTACAAAAGTAACATTGATTTTAGAAAAACGGCTTAATTATAACGCACTGAGCCACTCAGTGTTTGATTTTAATTTTTTTGTTACTAATCAGTGTCAAATTTATAAAATCAATCGTTACTAACAATTATGCCTGCTCTGTGTTAATAAGTTTCTGGTTTTATGGCTTTTAGGGTTTGTGCTATTGTGTTATTTTGA
>JBKDZK010000590.1:0-1643 GCA_047971205.1 Draconibacterium sp. | reverse complement strand
TGGAAGAAAACAGAAATTTATAAACTCCTGAAAATTTTTCGGATATATCTCTTGTCTAACCATATACAAAACTACAAAAACTACTCACTTGACCGAAGCAGATAAGCAGTTTTCTTTTTTTGAAGGATAAATCAAGCATTTAATATAAAAATGGCAATTAAAACCCAATAGGAGAGAGGCGGATCAGATTGTTTTGCCCTTTAACTTCACTCAAAAAGAAAGCGTATCTTTGCGGCAAATAAGAAGGTATGAAAGAGCGCTTGTTTGGTAAAACATTGACAGAGTTACAGGAGATTGTGCAGGAGTTGGGGCTGCCTAAGTTTACGGCAAAACAAATCACCGACTGGTTGTACAAAAAGCGGGTTTCATCGATTGATGAGATGACGAATCTTTCCAAAAAGGCACGGGAGCTTTTAAACGAACGTTTTGAGTACGGCCTGACAGCTTACACAAAAGTACAGGCCAGTGTTGATGGTACCAGGAAGTACCTGTTTCCTACCATTCAAAATAAATTTATTGAAACGGCTATGATTCCGGAGCGCGACCGGAAGACCGTTTGCGTGAGTTCGCAGGTGGGTTGTAAAATGGGCTGCCTGTTTTGTTTTACGGCCAAGCAGGGCTTTCAGGGGCAGCTTTCGCCCGGCGAAATTGTAAACCAGATTCGCAGTATTGATGAGGTGGACGAGGTGAGCAACATCGTTTACATGGGAATGGGTGAGCCGTTCGATAACCTGGAGGAAGTATTGAAAAGCCTCGAGATCCTGACTTCGGAATGGGGATATGCCATGAGTCCGCGAAGGATCACGGTTTCTACCATCGGGATTATCCCGGGAATGCTTACTTTTCTGGAGAGGAGCGAGGCACACCTGGCGGTAAGCCTTCATACTCCGTTTCATGAAGAGCGCCAAAAACTGATGCCGGTGCAGGTAGCCTATCCGGTTGATGCAGTGGTGGAAGAGATCAAAAGCTGGGATTTTGGTCGCCAACGACGTGTTTCGTTCGAATATATCTTATTTGAAGGCTTGAATGACAGCATGGAGCACGTGAGGGAATTGGCGCGTTTGCTAAGCGGTTTGAAATGTCGGATCAACCTTATTCGTTTTCACCCGGTGCCCGGAACACCGCTTAAAAGTCCGGGCGAAGCAAGCATTCAGCGCTTTAAAGACGCATTGAATAACAAGGGGATTTTAACTACGGTACGAGCCTCGCGCGGGCAGGATATTTATGCAGCCTGTGGATTGCTTTCAACCAAAGAGTTGGTGAAGTGACAATACGTTTATTCTGAATCTTTTTCTAAAAAATCAGGGAAGTTTGCTTGCTCTGTTGTTGAAATTTGTATCACATGTTGATGAGGAATGAGGCAACAGTAAAAGCCTAAAACGGGAGCTCATCTTCATTCTGATTGTTGAATTTATCCATGTCAGGGTCTTCTTCGTCTATTTCAAATTCATCGCAGGTGGTACAATAACCCGGGAAAGGGCAGTCAGCCTTATCGTAATAGCAAAATTCGATGTGGCTTGTGCCTAGTGTCAAGTCAAGCATGACCTATCGCGCCAAGCCTTGTCCTTTTCCGGTTTTGTTTCATTATAAAAAGCCTCACGTAGCTACTGCTATGCTTACTTTTTCTAATTTCCCAAAACACG
>JBKDZK010000589.1:0-4912 GCA_047971205.1 Draconibacterium sp. | reverse complement strand
GCAGGAAAGAGTAGAGGACGGAAGTATTATCGGTGTCCTGTCCAACGAAAATTATGTAATCGGATCGCACCAGATACCCATACTTAGAACCATCAGCCTTCTTATCTTTTTTGCCGCACTGGGAGGCATTATTATCCACGGCATATTTAGGATCATTTATAAAAAGTAAACGCAATGAATTCAACTGAAGATAAAATCTACTTTTACCCGGTTTGGTTACGTATCTGGCATGGCATTAATGCTTTGGGAATAATGTTACTGATTGTTACAGGAATAACCATGAATTCCGGGTTTGAAAAAGGGCTGATTGAATTTGGCCTGAATATGAAATTGCACAACTTTGCCGGTGCCATTGTTTCACTCAACTACCTGGTTTTCCTGTTTGGCAACCTGGTAACCAGCAACAAAAAATTCTACATTGTTAAACCCCGTAATTTCCTGAAACGGCCGATGAAACAGGCATACTATTATGCATGGGGAATGTTTCACGGAATGCAGGCCCCCTACCCGCTTTCAGAAAAACGAAAATTTAATCCGCTGCAAAAATATGCTTACATCATGGTTATGTACTTTGCCGTGCCGCTGGTAATTGTTTCGGGTATCGGACTCATGTTTCCGGAACTTATATTTAACCAGGTTTACGACATCAGCGGAGTATTGATCACTGCGGTTACACACTCAGCCATGGGATTCTTTATTTCCATCTTTTTGATCATTCATTTATATGTTGCTTCCATTGGCAAATCGCCGCTTGATAATTTCAGAAGCATTGTAAACGGCTGGCATCATATTACAAAAAAATAATTGGCATCAGAAAAAAGGGAAAAGTCAGAAATCAATAACGAAAACAATTCAGAAACAGAAACTAGCAAGACATAGCGAAATACATACAGTTTTCCGCTGAAGACTAAAACGTAGGTTAAACCAAAACTAATTATCATGCGGAGGGACTGTATCGGTTTACGGTTGCCGGAGAGACGGGCTTCTGAAAGCACAGTCGCAACTCCGGATAGTTTTCTGAAACAGCAAAAAAGCTTAACAGTCCTGTTGGTGGTGCTCTTTATAACGTCGCTTGCATTTGCACAGTCGAACGAAGATTGTGCCATGTGTCACGACGATCCTTCGCTGACCACCACCCGCAACGGAAGGCAAATTTCAAGATACATTCCAGGGAACATTCTCGAAAAATCGGTTCACAGTTACCTGGAATGTGTTTCGTGCCACACCGATGCAGCCGTTGAAGATTTTCCACATCCGGATACATGCCCTCCGGTTACCGGCGGCGAGTGTCACGACGAGGCCATGACCAACTTCCTGGACGGAATACACGGGCAGGCTTTCATAAGAAAAGACAAAAATGCCCCGAGTTGCTCGGAGTGTCACGGTACCCACCAGATTATTCCATCCACCGATCCTCAGTCTCCTACTTATAAAATGAACATCCCGGTACTTTGCGGCAAATGCCACCGCGAAGGTGCTCCGGTTGCCAGGGCTTACAACATTTCAGAACGCAACATTCTCGAAAACTACAGTCAGGGTATTCATGGAAGAGGATTGTTCAACGCCGGATTAATCGTAACTGCCACCTGTAACGATTGCCACGGAAACCACCTGGTTCTTCCTCATACCAACAGCCGATCGAGTATTTCACAAAAAAACATTGCATCAACCTGTATGAAATGCCATGCACGGATCGAGGATGTGCATACAAAAATCATTAACCGCGAATTGTGGGTAAAATTTGACTATTTTGCCGTTTTCTGGGGAGTAATGGTGATCGGCTCAACCGGACTAATGCTTTGGTTTCCAGAAACATTTACAAAAATACTCCCCGGCTGGCTGATCAATGTAGCACAAATTATTCACAGCGATGAAGCCCTGCTGGCTGTTGGCTTCATTTTCACCATCCATTTCTTTAATACCCATCTTCGTCCCGAGTCGTTCCCAATGGATACCGTGATTTTTTACCGGTGTTGTTTTAATCGGGTTGATCATATACTCCCTGATTTTCCACTAAAAACCGTAACTTGAAAAATGTGATATTAGAGATAATTTCAACAAAGTAAAAACAAGAATAGATCAATAAATACAGCAAAAAACAAGATGCAATGGAAGGAACATTGATAACATAATTTCACTATACTTTTTGGTATATAGAAATCTTTTAAATTATAAAAGAGTATTGAAAGTTTAGTCGAATTTTGCCAAATTGCGTCGAAGACTTGCAGAGCTAAGCTAATTAAAACGAAGGAATTATGAAACGAGCATCTCAAATCATTGAACCCGTTTTTTTGATTAAGTGCGAGTTCCCGGCCCGAAGGAATTCACTCTGGCGGGCATATGATACAATTGAAAACAAACAATTTTAGTCATATGAAATTACCATCATCCATCAAGAACTGGATTTCGATAGCAGGAGCATTGCTGGCTGTTTTTAACCTGGCATCCATCCTCACCTTAATGATTCTGAATGTGGTGTTTGGATTTGGAGGTTCCTACATTGGGTTGTTTATATACATTGTCCTCCCGGGATTTATGATCACCGGGCTTCTCATGATCCCAATTGGGATGCGTATCAACAAAAAAAGAGCGAGAAAGGCTGAAAAAGAAGGAAAGCAGGTAAACTGGCCTGTTATCGATTTCAACAACATTGCCACCCGCAATGCATCCATTATTTTTATGGTTGGTACTGTGTTTTTACTGATCATATCGTCCATCGGAAGTTACGAAGCTTTTCATTACACCGAATCGGTAGAGTTTTGCGGTAAACTTTGCCACCAGGTAATGGAGCCCGAATACACCACTTACCATGGCTCGTCGCACGAACGAGTGGCCTGTGTTGAATGCCACGTTGGATCGGGCGCCAGTTGGTATGTGAAAAGTAAACTTTCGGGTTTGTACCAGGTTTACTCGGTAATGGCCAAGAAATATCCGCAACCGATTCCTACGCCAATCGCCAATTTACGGCCCGCGCAGGAAACCTGCGAACAATGCCACTGGCCCGACAAATTTTACGACCGGAAACTAAGAATGAAACACTCGTTTCTTACCGATGAAGAAAACACGGAGCAAATTATTCACCTTCAGGTAAAAACCAGCACACGAACTACTGCGACAGGAATTGAAAAAGGAATTCACCAGCACATTAGCCCGGATGTAAAAATTGAATACAAAGCGGTGGATGAAAAAAGACAAATCATTCCCTGGGTAAGATATACAAACACAACAACGGGGGAAGTTAAGATTTATACCAACGGTGATAATTACATGAGCGAAGCCCAGCTCGATTCGCTGGAAACACGCACAATGGACTGCCTGGATTGCCACAACCGTCCGTCGCACAACTACAACGCTCCTCAGAATTTCATTGATAAGTCGATGGGCGAAGGAAAGATATCGACGGAACTTCCGGCAATAAAAATGGCCGCCATGCAAGCCCTGTATCAGGACTATCCGACCAAAGACAGCGCATTTTATGCCATACAAACGCAGATTAATGAATGGTTTGAATCGGGCTATCCTGACATTGCTGAATCGAAAAAAGAAGAAATTGCACAGGCGATCCTGGAAATTCAGAACGGATACGCCAACAATATATTTCCGTTTATGAAAGCCAGTTGGAAAGAGTATCCCAACAACATTGGCCACATGGAATCGGATGGTTGTTACCGGTGTCACAACAATCGTCACGCCACCGAAACGGAAACGGTAATTTCGAAAGACTGTAACCTTTGTCACAACATCGTAGCACAGGGTACGTCCGACACATTAAGGTATGCAAACTCACTTACTCCGTTGGAGTTTGAGCACCCGGTAGATATTGGTGACGTTTGGCAGGAAGAACTTTGTTCATCGTGTCACTCGGCATTGTATTAGTAACGAATATAAATAACACAAAACAGCCATTGATATATTTGGATGGCATGTGATTTGAAATAGTGTATTAATCATTTAAATAGTAATGTTATGGTAAAAAAATTAATGTTATTAATGGGACTGGCCCTCTTTATCAGTTCTGTATCATTTGCTCAGAATTACAAATACATTGGTGCAGCAAAGTGCAAAATGTGTCATAACAAACCTGAGAAAGGAGAACAGTTCAATAAATGGCAGGCAGGGCCGCACGCCAATGCCATGAAATCGTTGAAAGGTGACGAGGCAACGGATCCCAAATGCTTGAAATGCCACTCAACCGCAGGAAGCGTAGACAAGGGTTTACTGGCCGGTATTAAAGTGGAAGAAGGCGTTTCCTGCGAATCGTGTCATGGCCCGGGTAGCATGTATAAAACGGCTGCCATAATGAAAAACAAAGAGATGGCTCTTTCCAAAGGAATGATCGAGCCTGACGAAGCAACTTGCAAGGCTTGTCACCTTGGTGAAAAACCGGAAGGTCACGTGGCGGCTAAAAAACCTTGGAATTACGCTGAATTTGCAAAAGCTATCGCTCACGACGATCCAACAACCAAATAAGGTTTGGTGTTACTTTATTCTTGAAAATTCCTTTGTTTTCCGGAACAAAGGAATTTTTTTAGTGTTCTCTCCCCTCCAAAACGCACAATGAAATCGTTCGAATAAAATGCTTTTGATTATATTCAGCGTATCTAATAAATCCAACATATTACCATGAAAAAGTTTCTTTCATTTATCTTTTCAATGTTTTTTACCGGAATTCTTCTGGTCGTTTTTGCCATTGCCATTGGCTATGCCACCTTTATTGAAAACGACTACGGAACCATAACCGCCAAAATATTGATCTACAATTCCAAGTGGTTCGAGATACTCATGATCGTACTTACCATTAACCTGATCGGGAGTATTTTCAAATACGAGTTATTTACCAAGAAGAAATGGACAGTGCTGCTTTTTCATCTTTCATTTATCGTTATTCTGATTGGTGCCGCCATTACCCGCT
>JBKDZK010000588.1:0-5735 GCA_047971205.1 Draconibacterium sp. | reverse complement strand
ACACAAAGTCCTTTTCCTGCTTTTCTAAGTATTATGTTCCATCCACAAAGCCAAACATCTTTACTGTATTCTATTTTGCAAAGCGCTTTATATTCAGAATTAACAAAATTGAAAAACTGGTCAAAGACAGTGTTGTTGATATATTGTTCAATTTCTATAATTGTGGGTTGGTGGTTTGTATCTTTTAAATTTAGCATTTTACGCCTCCGTCTAATATCTAATATAAATAACCTGAACTAAACATCTTAATTTGTAAGCAGTTATTCGAACAATAAGAACAAATTATTTCTACTGTTTCCATTTTACTCATCAACCATTGACATCAACACTACACACTCAACATGTTTTGAAATGAACTCATAGCTGTCAAAAATGGACTCATAGGAGCAATGCTTATTTGCGGAAACATATCTACTTCCAAATGCTTTATGAGAAAACACATCTACCAACTATTTAATATTACATAAATAAACAATAGCTTGTACAGTCCGTTATTTGCATAAAAAGACCACAGATATTATTCTGTTATCTTCGAGTTAAAACTAATTCAAATCAAACATAGAATCTTGATATAAACTGTTATTACTAAGCTCCGGTGTCTCACATCTAAATGCTTTTTCAGCTTCTTCATCGCCCTGTAATTGCCACATAAACCAAGCTGTCAAATAACCGTCGGCACTATACAGCATTTCGGGATGATTTGTATTAGATCGTCTACTCATAACTTTATCTGAAGCAATTTGAGAATACACTTTTTGAAGGTCCTCGAGAGAAATAACGTCGTTTTCGGTGCCGGCTACTATCATGATTGGAATTGAAATTTTGCTCGGCTGATATGTCCAGTTTAGTGCATTTGCTGTATCTTCACCAACCGGAGATATAGAAATTGCTGTTTTATACATGTCAACGTGTGGCTGATTAGTAATGGCATTAAATACACCAACACCCCCTTGAGAATGACCAACGATACCCACATTATCCAAATCCACCTTCCGATAAAGCACGTAGTCTGGGTCAGCATTAGCTTCTATAAGATATGATAGACTGGCATCTGACGAATCTCCAGCGAATGCGGTATTATGTTCGTTTCCAATTACGATAAAACCCCAAGACGCATAGTGTTCAAATGAAGCTATGTATCGAGAACCCCATACACCAGATCCGTTTGTCATAACAATGACAGGATATTTTTCATTGCTGTTCTCCAAATCAGTCAGGTAGTATATCCCATACTTTTTCCATACTTCATCAGTTTCTTCTTCAAAATAAACATTGTTGTGTGTGCCATGAGCCAAATATCTTGCTTCAATGTCACCGCCTGTACTTACTGTAGTTTCATAATCCTCTGGAGTCATAATCTCTGGCTCTGTGGTGGCAAGGTACTATCTATTGATAAAGTACACCGCCCCATAGCAAATTGTTAAAACTTACACCACTTTTGCACGCCCCTAACTTGGGCACTGCCGCGGCTTAATCGGGTAATCGTTAAATGGTTCAAAACTCGCACGGGTCTGTGATTTTTGAAAAGGACGATTTTCACCGCTGCTCTCTGAAACTTTCAGAATCCAATGATTCTAAAACCCCACGCAGTTTGTCAAATTGCGTGATTAACCAGTTGAAATGCTTTTCATACAAATTCGGAGCGTGGACATCGGCTTCAATGGTGTGGAGGATTCGTTTTGCCGTACTCTTTTCACGGCTTGTATACCATTCCAACTCAGAGCCGTATGCAGTCTCAATGTCGAACTTCAGCGAATCCAGCCGTGCAAAACCTTCTGGTCTATACACATACAAGCCGATACGGAGCTTCCTTTGACGATATAGCTGGAAGAAAACATGATAGTCACGGCTTCCAATCGTTACATCGTACCAATCATCATAACCGGGCTTTCTTGAGGCAATGTCTTCGCTACGGCCGTGCGTTCTACAATACCCTACAAAATTACTCCAGAAATCAAAACGCTCGTAATGCCGGTCTGAAAGTTCTCTTTTTGTTTCAGGTAGGTCGCCACTTGTTGGCTCCAGCTCGGTAGTTTCTGGGATTTCAGGAGTTGCATCTCTTTCGTCGTTCACAAAGTCGATGTGTAACAAGTCCTCTTTTTGCTCGTCGGTTAGAGTGATTTCCCACCGCTCTTCCATAAATCTAATCAACATTATACCACGTTCAAGTATACTATGCGCTGTCCAGTCATATTCCTGTGCTACTTCAATCTCAGAGTGCGAACCGTTTATATATCCTCTGCGACCAGAGGATTTAGGATTCTTTTTATCGGGGAAGCTGTCGTTTTGCAAGGATGAATTTATGCTCTGCGACAACGGTAAAAGATTGCCAAGTGTTGCTGAAAGCAGTTTTATTTCATCAGCTGTGTATCCCCTAAAAGTATTACGCCAATACCACTTTGTTGGTGTCTGCGGCAAAATATGCTCAATGGTCACTTTATCTTTTTCAACTTTCGTAAAGAGCGTCCAGTTCACTTTTGGCAGATCATTTTTTACGGATTTCTCATATTCATATTCATAGAGGAAATACCGCAAATCTCGCCAACTATAGAAGCCTTTGCCGGAGTCAAATCGGCGATTAGTGCGAGAAATAAAATTTGCTATCGCCGATGCCATATCCTTGTCTACGGTATTGTTCAGTTCTTCTGCGATAGAAACAAGTGAAGCCTTTCCACTAAACACGTCGCGAGATTTATTATAGTAAACGCTGCTTTGATAATTGCCTTGAAAACCGCCGATACGAAATGAGACGAAAATAAAACGCTCAATAGCTTTATATAAGGCTATTCGTTTTTCTGCCGTCGTTGTATTGTTTGTGGCAAGCGCAGCTACGACGATTGGGCGGAAATGTCCGATGCCCACACGGTTCAATTTATCAATCCATATTTTTTCATCGTTGCTCAACTCGCTATCAAGCGGAAAACAACTATAATACCAATACTCCGCCAAGGCTTTCAGACTGTTTACATAGTCGGTGATTTCCTTCGGTTCGAGTTTGTTAACCAGAACCGTTTCCATTTCGACATCTACGTCTACATTGTCGTCATCTTCGCCCTGTTCCAAGTCTGATAAAATTTCATCCGCTTCGACTTCTTGCGTCACGGTGTGCTTTTCAAACACATTCTTAGCGGAAAACTTGCTAAGAAGGAAACGAATATACTCATCCCCGCCTTTTCGAGAATAGCGAAAAAAGATAATCCAATGCGCTCGTAAAAACTCATCATCTGACAGAGGGGCGTCTATATTTCTACCAAGCTGATAATAAACCTCTTTCCACGCATCATTAATGTTCTTGCGTAATTGCTCTTTATCAGCAGAATCAAGCTGTGCATCATCAAAAAGCGTGGTAAGGTATATCAGGCGATTTTTAAGCAATTCAAGGTTCGTTAGCTTTTTCCCGCGATTGTTCATCGTTTCAAAAGCCACAAAAACATCGTAATCGTCCTCAATTTCGTGGAGGTTGAACATCAGCCGCAAAGTCAGCTTTCGGTATAGCCTCTCTATCCCCTCAATTCCTTCTTTTTCAAAGGTAGCGATTAGATTTTTGGCAAAAAACGTCTTTGCGTATTTGAGATTTTTTGTATAATAAGTTTCAAGCACCGACCCGCCGAACGGCTCGCAAAAGACTCTGTATTTAAAGTAATCTGCACTTGGGTTGTCGGTTTCGTAACCGAATAGATATGTGGTCACGATGTTTTGCGGCGGTCGCTTCCGCAAGATATACTTCACTTTGATGTCTTTTAGCGACTCAAAGTCGAGATAGATTTCTTCATCCGTCATGTTTTCGTTATCAGGCAAACCGCATACAAACGCCACGATTTCGTTCATGAGGATTAAAAAGGTAGTCAAACGCTGTTGTCCGTCAACGACATGGTAAAGCTTGTAACCAATATTAAGCAGCCAGTCATCGTCATGCCACGTTTTCACGTCACCACGATTAACAGCTTTTAGAGAAAGTAGCCCCGTGTAATGGTATCTGTCCTCGTGCAGATTTATAAGGTCTTCCCAAAAATCTACGAGTTGCTCGTGTTTCCAAGCGTAGCCACGTTGATAATCAGGAATCCTGAACAGTTTGCTCTGGAACAGAACTGATAATGATTGCAATTCGTTAGCCATTGTTTTTGCTCCTCACTTTCGGTTTAATCAAATCGTATTGCTCCCCCAATAAAACATAGCCTGGATTATGCAGCGTAGAGTGTGTGCTGTGCATTGAAGAAAGAGCGGATTTTTTGTGGTCTGAGCTGGAGTGCCTTCAAGTGTGAACGCACCGCATGCTCCAAGTCCTTTTCGGTTCTGGGCATGGCACGATTGCCCACACTGCGCTTCAAATCGCTGTTAAGCAGCTCGTCGGGGTTATACTCCGGCGCATAAGGTGGCAGAAAGAAAACTTCAATTTCATGCTTATGTTTTTCAAGCCAAGCCGCCACCTTCTTGGCGTGATGGACACGCAGATTATCCAAAATCAAAAGCACTTTTTTGTCGGTATCCCGCACCAGGCAACGCATGAAATCAATGAACTTATCAGAGGTCATATTCTCCTTATAGAGGATAAAACGAAGCTTGCCGCGCTTGGAAACGGCCGAAAGCATATTGAGTTTCATCTTCTTGGATTCAACCCTTACAACAGGCATTTTCCCGACAGGAGCATATCCCTTGGCGTAGTTTGCAGTATTTTGAATCCCGCTTTCATCTCCGAAGAAAATCTCGACGTTTTCCGCCTGTGCACGCGCTGAAATGTCCGGAAATTCCTCATTCAGCCATGTGTAAATTTGCTTTAGATACTGTTTGTGCGCACGTTTTATCGGTCTTTGCACAGAAAATTCCCACCGCGCCAGATAGTACCCTAGCGTGGACAGCTTTATATCAATTTGATACAAACATTTTATCAGCTCGCGGATATTGGTTACACATCCACATGCAGCCCGGCAATTTGAGTTGATCCGGGTCATTTTCAACAATCAGAGATTGGATTTTCTGCTCTTGTTCTTTGTTTAATACTCGGTTCTCTCCCTTGCGGCGTCCGCGCGTTTTCGGCTTGATTCCAGCAATACCTTCCTTGGCATACACCCCCTTCACGTTCCTGACGTGCCTCTCTCCCACGTCAAGAGCTCCGGCAATTTCATGGTTTCTCTTCCCATGTTTGCTCATGCGAATTATGCTTTTTCGTATCTCGTATTGCGCTGACGGACTCAATTTGCGCGCATTCGTTTTTAATTCATTTTCCATTTTTCTATTATATCACATCCGCCTCGATTGATCTATGTTTTATTGGGGGAGCAATAGCTGTTGCCGACCATCCGCTTCAACTCGTCCTCTGGTACATCGCCACCGAGTGTGACCGTATTCCAATGCACCTTGTTCATATGCCATCCGGGCATAACGTCCTCATACGCCTGCCGCAGAAAGTCAGCTTCAAACGGGTCACATTTTAGGTTGACGCACAACTTGCCGTTTCGTTCGTAAATAAGCGCAAAGGACTTCCTGTTCGTACCGTGCCTCATAACCGTCCCTGCCCCGGCATCCACTATGCTATCAAGCGGATAATCTTCATAGGCGACAGGAAATGTGATGCAAAAGTTGACAATATCTCGGCGGGTCAATATGTATTTGCCTCACTATTTTCTATATCCTTTAAGGTTCTACCGTCATCTGTTTTCCACTCCGTCAGTCCGTTGGCATGACCACCAATTACGAATGCGGCGGCATATGCAGGGCTTTTGAAAAGCACGTATTCT
>JBKDZK010000587.1:0-9591 GCA_047971205.1 Draconibacterium sp. | reverse complement strand
CTGACAGAGGGGTGAAATAAAGAAAATTCGGTTTTCAGCGATTTAGCTGAAATGAAGTTGGCGTAATACTCCTTGGCTCTGCCACGGGGATAGTCAACTTCAAGAATTTTCTTTATTTGCTTTGGGTGCTGGCACTTGGGAAGCCTGCCGAAGAGGTGGTGATTGATACCGCCCCGGACGATATCAAATACTGGCGCGATGAAAAAGACGTTCATCATGTCCCGAAAAGGTCGCTAAAGGAAGTTCTGGTTCTAAAGAAATAACAACAAAAAAGGATGGCTTTGAACCATCCTTTTAAGAGTTTAACTTTTAAAAATATTATCCCCTTACAAAAAGGGCTTTGATGATGTGTTGTGCCATTTTCGGATTTTCTTTTAGCCGGCGGGTGGAATAATTAAACCACTTTTGTCCGTACGGAACATAAACACGCATAAGGTGTCCTTCGTCAACAATGCTTTGACGCAGCTCCGGTGTTACCCCATACAACATCTGGAATTCATACATATTCTTTGGGATATTCATTTCCCTGATCATTTTCTGGGCTTCTTCCACCAGGTATTTGTCGTGGGTGGCAATTCCTGCGTACATTTTGTTTTCAAACATGTACCGGAGGTCGTCCAGGTAGTGGTCGCGAATCTCCTGGTATCCTTTGTATGCAACACTTTCCGGCTCAATGTAAATTCCCTTGCAAAGACGGAAACTGATCGGATGTGCCGCTGTGTTCAGATCATTCAATGCTTCCAGATCGCTTTTGGTGCGTCTCAGGTATGCCTGAACAACCAGCCCCACATTGGCCGGGAATTCGGTGCGTAGCCTCCTGAAAATGTCAATTTCCATGTCGACACACTGCGAGTCTTCCATATCAATCCTGACAAAAGAATTTTTTGAAGCCGCCATTTTTACAATGTCACGCATGTAGTTATAGCAAGCCTCTTTATCGATCAGCAAGCCAAACATGGTGGGTTTTACCGAAAAGTTGCCTCGTATTTTATCGGCAGTAAACCGCTCAATTACTTCCAAATATTCGTTGCGGTTTTGTTCGGCCTCTTCGAGCGTGCGAATGAACTCGCCCAAAATGTCAATGGTGACTTCTATGTTCTTAGCATTGAGTAATTTGGATGCCAATACTCCATCTTCCAGCGTTTCGCCGGCAATATACCGTTTCGAAAATACCCACACCAGTTTTTTAGGCATGTACGGTAAAATATTTGAAATTATCTTGTTCAACATTTCGGTTTTTAGAATGGTAACTTTTTTTGCCATGCTAAAAATACGATTGGGACCAACTTTAATTCAATGATGTTTATCATTCGGGAATTATGATTTAATGCAGGGTTTGAGGGAAGGATAATTGGAATGGCATTAAAAAAATTGGATAGGGACATTGCATTTCAACTAAAAAATTATCTTTGTCCGGTCTATATAAAATGATAAAACCTACTTGTTTGAATTTAAAGTAATATTGTAATGAAAGGATCATCAATTGTTGTCAGTGTAGTATTATTTGTGGCAGTTGCTGTTTTGTATGTTCTGCATTTTACCGGTGGTAATACTGATGGAAAAACCAGTACTGTCAGAAGTCTGGGTGGAGATTCTGTTGGCGGATTAAAAATTGCCTATGTTAAAGCCGATTCAATTATTTTGAATTATGAAATGGCGCAGGATATGCACGATGAGTTTACTAAAAAACAAGAAGCTTATACCAGCGAATACGGTATCAAACGTCAGACTTTTGAAAAAGAAGCCGCAGCATTCCAGGAAAAACTGCAGCGTGGTGGCTTTCTTACCGAGCAGCGTGCGGTGCAGGAACGCGACCGTTTAGTGGGAAAAGAGCAGGAGATTGTAAAACTGGATCAGGAATTATCTGCCAAGTTGATGGAGGTTCAGCAAGGCAATAACCAGAAAATTCTGGATAACCTGATGGATTACCTGAAACGCTACAACGAAACTGCGAAGTATGATTTCATTTTCAACTCTGCAGAAGTGTTGATCGGGCCTGAGGCGCACAACCTGACATCGGAAGTGCTGGCAGCCATGAACGAAGAATACAAGGCTACAAAAGAGCAATAAAAAGTAACAAACAGATAAATTAATCCGGGTAATGCCCGGATTTTTTTTGCCTTTTATTTTAGTTTTGTAACACTGTGTTTGCTGATCAATACATAATCAAAAATCAAGTGAAAGCGCTGATTCCGCAAGCGCCGGATGAAAGCACCGGAATTATCGTTGTAATTCCCTGTTTGCGCGAACCGGCCATCCGGGAAACGCTTGAGTCGCTTCTTAAATGCACTTTGCCCAAGTGTGCGATTGAGGTCATTGTTTTGATCAATCACTCAGAAACAGCTCCGGAGGAAACAAAATCGTTTAACCTGAAAACCAAAAGCGAATTGAATGACTGGATCAGCAGAAATGAACAGAAAGGCATAAGCTTTTTTGCTGTGGGCCCGGTAGAGCTTCGAGAAAAATGGGCCGGTGCCGGACTGGCACGGAAAAAAGGAATGGATGAAGCCATTCTTCGGTTTAATTCCATTAAGCGGAAAGAGGGAATGATTGTTTCGCTGGATGCCGACACTTTGGTGGAGCCGAATTACCTGCCTGAAATTGAATCGCATTTCAAAACCAACGAGAGCCATGTTGGCGCTACCATTGCATTTAGCCATCAAACCGGGAAGCTTGAACAAGAACACCGGCGCGGAATTGAGCTTTACGAACAGTACCTGGCTTATTACAAACGGGCCCTTGATTTTGCGGGGTATCCGCATTCGATGTTTACGGTCGGGTCGGCGTTTGCCGTTACCGCACAGGCTTACGTAAAAAGAGGAGGAATGAACCGGAGACAGGCCGGTGAGGATTTTTACTTTTTACAAAACCTGGTTCAGATCGGAAAAGTAGGGGAGATACGCACAACCACGGTACATCCTTCGGCGCGTTTGTCTGATCGGGTTCCTTTTGGTACCGGGCCTGTTTTGCAAAAGTGGATGGCAGGAGAAGAAGACCTTACCCAAACGTATAATTTCGATGCTTTTATTGATTTAAAAGCTTTCTTCGATCGCGCAACCGACTTCTATCTTGTGAACGAACCGGGCTTTGAAAAGATAGCCGGCGAACTGCCGGAGCCGGTATCTACATTTCTTATCCAGGATGACTTTTTTAAAGACATAGCCGAGTTGAACGCCAACTGTGCCTCTGCCGATGTGTTTGAAAAACGTTTCTTTCAGAAGTTTAATGCGTTCAGAATCCTGAAATACCTGAATTTTGTTCATGCCGGGTTTTATTCCAGGGCCGGATTGGAAGAACAATGCTCAAAGCTGAATTCCCGATTCGGTTATTGAACCACTTTGTAGTCGGTGTTTTCCAGTTTAATTGTTAGCTCGTTAATGGGAGTTTCTGATTTAAAAGCAACAAATCCTTCAATTTTTTCCTGGGGATAAATAATCTCGGCGGCAATGTTAAAAGCGTACAGTTTCTTTTGTACAAAGTTCATCTTTTCAGTTGGATCCTTTTCTTTTTCTTTCTGCTGAAATTCGGGATAGTCACTGAATCCGACGCCGTCAAAATCATCGTCTACATCAAGGGCTGAAAGAAGGCCTTCGTAAGCCACATAAAAAACAATAAATACCGGAATTATATAAGCAGCTTTGGGGAATCGCCGGGTTTTTAATTTCCCGGCCGCAAGTTTATTGTTTACCAATTCCAGTTTGTTCTCTCCGGAGTAAAAACCCAGCTGGCTCCCGTGAACAGGTTCTTCCGAGTTGTTCATTACGGTCACATAGAGAAGTTGTACATCGTTTTTATTGGCCCATCCTCTTCTGAAATTGTTTTTGCCGTACCTGATTTGATCGGCAGAATAGCCGTATGTAATGGCCGGGCTTACAACAGGTGGTTTTGTAGGGGCAACCTCAATGACTGTTTTCGGGCTTTTGCAGCCAAGTGTAAACAATGTGAAAGTCAGTAATACGACGGTGATCTTTTTCATGCGTTTGTTTCTGTTTCTTACATAAGTTTGTTTGAATACGGATGCCGGATGTAACAATAATCATTCCTTTTGAAGACCCTTTTTACGCAAATTCTTAAAAAAATGTGACGGTTAGATCTGTTTCAACTTCAAATAAAGTAAGTTGTCGTTTCCGCATTAAAGAGGGGATACTACTTGTGTTTGCCCAACCATCTTATTCATTGAAAGGTTTGTACCTGGGAGGGTTTTATAGCTATTCCATAATAAATTATATCGTAATAAAAATTAATTGAATCTTAATAGGTATTTGTATTGCTACTTGTTGGTGTACAGTATTTTGTGTAGTAGGTTGATAAATCAGGGGAATAAAATGAGGGATGTGGTTTGTTTTTTTTGCAAACTTTGTACATTTGCCGCAATGTTAATGTTTAATTAAAAACTTCATTGTTATGGCATACAAAATTTCAGATGAATGTATTGCATGCGGAACTTGTATTGATGAGTGCCCGGTTGACGCTATCTCAGAAGGTGATATCTACACCATTGATGCAGAACTTTGCACCGATTGTGGTTCATGCGCAGAAGTTTGCCCGGTAGAAGCAATCTCAGTAGCAGAATAAGCCGGACGACATAAAGAAATTCAAAAAGCTCGTAAGTCTTAAGACTGGCGGGCTTTTTTTGTGGATTGATTTCACCCCAATCAAGCCCAAAACCGTCAGAAACCGTTTAGCGGAAGAAGAACAGTGGGAAGTAAAAGCAAAAAGCCCAGTACCGAAAGAATGATAATAAGCGGTGCCACCCATCGTACCCATTTTTCGTAAGGTATCCGGGCAATTCCAAGTACGCCGATTAACACTCCGGATGTAGGTGTAATCATGTTGGTAAAGCCGTCGCCAAGTTGAAATGCAACTACTGTTGCCTGGCGCGAAATTCCTATTAAATCTGAAAATTGCGACATCATTGGCATGGTGAGGGCTGCTTTTCCCGAGCCACTCGGAATAAAAATATTCAGAAAGGTTTGAATGAGGTACATGGCCGTAACCGAGCCAACTTTACCCATATCCTGCATGGTTTTGGATACTCCGTAAAGGATGGTGTCAATAATCTTTCCGTCTTCCAGAACCACAATGATTCCTCCGGCCAGCCCCACCACCATTGCTGCCGATAAAATGTCTTTTGCTCCTGCAATAAACGATTGGGTAATTTGGTTGGCCGTGCTTCCTGCCGCAATTCCCGAAAAAACTCCCAGGGCAAGAAACAACGTAGCTATTTCCATCACGTACCACTGATAGCCCATCACTCCGATAATTAGGAAAACAACTGTAAATAAAAGCAATTTGAGGATATAGAAATGAACCGACTTTCGAAGCGATAATATTCCGAAAAGAATAAAAAGGGAAGTGGCAACTGGGACTGCCGGAAAACGAAACACATGGTTTCCGATGTTCAGATCGGTGATGGGCTGCGAGTACGAAAAGGCCAGTAAAACCACCGTCAGAAAGAGAAAAGAATACCAGGCAGTTCGCGGAACATTGTAATCTATCCGGATATTGTTTTCGCTGTTTCGGTGGCGCCAGTGTTGGTCGTCGTCATGCACCAGCGATTTTTCAGGGTGTTTTTTTATACGCGCTGCATACCATAAAATATAGGCAAAACCGGCCGTATTGATCAGTACCCACATCACAATCCTGTATTCAATTCCGGAGAAAAGCGGAAGGTCAGACAATCCCTGTGCAATTCCTACCGTGAAGGGATTTAGAAAAGCACCCGCAAACCCCAGCGCCGCCGCTACAAAACAGAGCGAAACACCCACAATGGAATCGTAGCCCATGGAAATAGCCAGCGGAACAAAAATAATGGTAAAGGCGATGGTTTCCTCGCTCATGCCAAACACAGCACCAAACAGGCTGAACATGAGCATAATTCCGGTAAGGATAATGTTGTTAAGCCCCAGTTTACGCAGTACGCGGGATCTTTCCCATTTTTTTGAAAATTGCAGAAAGCTGTAAATACCAATATCAATCGATTTACTTTCGTTCAGGATCCAGAAAGCTCCTCCAATCATCAGGATAAAAGCGATAATAGGGGCCGTATTCACAAAGCCATCAAAAAAGGCCGAAAAAATCTGCCAGCTTTGCCTGTTGCTTTCAATATAATGAAATGAGTCGGGATTAATAACACTTCTTTCAACGCCGTTTACAGTCACGGTTTCCCGAACAAATTCACCCCCCGGAATCATCCAGGTTAACAGGGCACTGAAAACAATCAAAACAAAAATGATCACATAAGTATGAGGTACTTTTCTAAGCATAGCTGCAAGTTTTGGTTCCGAAAATAGCAATTCTTAGCGGAATCATTTCGACACATTCTTTTCAGTAGCCAGCATTCCCAGAAAGTTTGTTATTTCATTCTTCCGACTGACTGATCAGAATTGCCCCGGGGTTGCTTTAATAGTATTAATTATTACGTTAAGTAGAATGACAATCGTCATTTGAATTTATCCGGCTTAAAGCTTGATTTATCGGAGCATTTTTGTACCTTATTATTAAAATAAGTCACAAAATTAAACCGAATTAAAGTGGAAATGTGATCTTGGTCGTGCAAAGTCCAAAAATCAGGTATCAATAAACTGATATAAAAGGGGCTTTGTTGTTCGGTACTAATTATTGAAAAGGCGAACGGAGAGTTGCGGTGGAAATAGAAATGATGAATTCTCCGGGACAAAACAGTTAATTGAAAAATAAACATTTGAGTGTATGAAGTTATTACTGGAAAATATAAAAGAGCTTGTTCAGGTGGAAGAAGAACCGGTGCCTTTCCGGGCCGGTAAAGAAATGAGCAAGGTTAACACCATCAAAAATGCTTTTGTAATTATCCGCGATGAGGTGATTGAAGAGTTTGGGCGAATGGATCAGCTAAAGGATGTTTATCATGATGATGATTTGGTGATTGAGATCGATAGTTCCAACCGTCTGGTGTATCCCGCTTATTGCGATTCGCACACGCATTTGGTTTATCCGTCGGCACGCGAAAAAGAATTTGTGGACCGGATTAAAGGGCTTTCTTACGAGGAGATTGCACGTCGCGGGGGCGGAATTCTTAATTCGGCCAAACGCTTGCACGAAGCATCGGAAGAAGAGTTGTTCAACGATGCGATGTACCGGATCATCGAAATTATGAAAATGGGAACCGGGGCAGTGGAGATCAAGAGCGGATACGGTTTAAATACGGAAGATGAACTGAAAATGCTGCGGGTTATTCGCTGGATAAAAGAAACTGCGCCCATTTGTGTGCGGGCTACTTTTTTGGGAGCGCATGCTATTCCTGCCGAGTATAAAAGCAATCCGTCGAAATACGTTGATGTGATCATTAATGAAATGATTCCGCAGGTAGCGGCCGAAGAACTGGCCGATTTTATTGATGTGTTTTGCGATCAGGGTTTTTTCACGGTTGAAGATACCGAACGGATACTGATGGCCGGATTAAAATACGGACTAAAGCCAAAAATTCATGCCAACGAACTCGGTTTAACCGGCGGTGTTCAGGTGGGAGTGAAATACGGCGCATTGTCGGTCGATCATCTTGAATTTATTGAAGAGAACGAGATTGCAGCCCTGCAAAACAGCGAAACCATGCCAACCGTATTACCCGGAGCAGCTTTTTTCCTGGGTATGAAACTTTCGCCGGTACGCGAAATGATAGAAGCCGGTTTGCCCATTGCCTTGGCTTCGGATTTTAACCCGGGTTCTTCGCCCAGTGGCAACATGAGCCTGGTTGCCGCCATGGGATGTATCAAATACAAAATGCTTCCGGAGGAGGTGATCAACGCTACCACGCTCAATACTGCCTACGCAATGGGTGTCAGCGATTCGTACGGCAGCATTGCCCGCGGAAAGGTGGCCAACCTGTTTATTACTTCCGAGATTCCGGGTATTGAGTACATTCCGTATTATTATGGCTCCAATTTGGTCGAAACAGTTATTTTGAACGGCGAGGTTCAGACTTTCGAACGCTGTTAAAAATCATTCCCTTTGCCATCCCCTTGTTCTAAATTCGCCTTTCAATAGGATGATATTGAAAATCTGTGTGACATAATTTCACGATTGAAAAAACTGTAGTATGAAGAAAATTATTGAGTGCGTGCCTAACTTTTCGGAAGGCCGCGATATGAGCATAATCAAAGAAATTACCAATGCCATTGAAAGTGTTGCAGGCATTAGTTTGCTGGATGTTGACCCGGGAAAAGCTACGAATCGTACGGTGGTGACTTTTGTCGGTGAGCCGGAAGCCGTGATTGAAGCAGCTTTCAGAGGAATTAAAAAGGCCGCTGAAGTGATTGATATGAGCAAGCATAAGGGAGAGCATCCGCGCTTTGGAGCCACCGATGTTTGCCCGCTGGTTCCGGTGGCAAATGTTACCATGGAAGAAGCGGTGGTTTATGCCCGCCAACTGGCTGAAAAAGTAGGAACGGAGCTGGGCATTCCTGTTTTTTGTTACGAGTTTGCTGCTTATAAAGAGAAACGCAGAAGTTTGGCGAACTGTCGCTCGGGCGAGTACGAAGGCTTGAAAGACCGAATCTCAACCGCCGAGTGGAAACCCGATTTTGGTCCCGATTCGTGGAATGAACGAGTAAAAGGGAGTGGTGCAACAGCCATTGGAGCACGTAATTTTCTGGTGGCCTACAATGTTAATTTGAATACCACTTCTACCCGCAGAGCCAATGCCATTGCTTTTGATATTCGCGAGGCGGGGCGCGTATTGCGTGAAGGCGACCCGGTGACGGGGAAAATTGTAACTGATGAAAACGGTGAACCTGTCAGAATTCCCGGAAGCTTGAAGAAGACGCGTGCAATAGGTTGGTACATTGAAGAATACGGCATTGCTCAAATCTCGATAAATCTTACCGATATTTCGGTCACGCCGGTGCATGTTGCTTTTGATGAGGTGTCGGAAAGGGCGCGCGAACGTGGCCTTCGGGCAACCGGTTCCGAATTGGTGGGGCTGATTCCGCTGCAGGCAATGCTGGATGCCGGGAAGTATTTTCTACACAAACAACAGCGCTCCACAGGTATCTCAGATGAAGAGATCATAAAAATTGCCGTGAAGTCGCTGGGGTTGGACGAGCTTGGTCCTTTTGATCCTGAAAAAAAGATAATTGAATATGTTATTGCAGACAAGGCAGCCCGAAAACTGATCGATTTGACACTGACTCAGTTCAAAGACGAGACGGCTTCAGAGTCGCCGGCACCCGGAGGTGGTTCTATTTCTGCTTATGTGGGGGCATTGGGAGCTGCACTTGGAGCAATGGTGGCCAACCTTTCGGCGCACAAGCGCGGTTGGGACGACCGTTGGGAGGAATTCTCTGAGTGGGCTGAAAAAGGAAAACTGTATCATTCGGCCTTGCTGCGGTGTGTGGACGAGGACACCGATGCTTTCAACCAGATAATGGCGGCTTTTGGCTTGCCCAAATCTACCGAACAGGAGAAGGCAGAAAGAAAACAAGCCATTCATAATGCGACAAAAAATGCCATTGAGGTTCCGCTAAAAGTTATGCAACTGGCGCACGATTCACTGGAAGTGATGAAAGCCATGGCTGATTTTGGCAATCCGAACTCGGTATCGGACGCAGGAGTGGG
>JBKDZK010000586.1:0-2694 GCA_047971205.1 Draconibacterium sp. | reverse complement strand
TCTGGCGGATGGAGAATCAACCGCGAATCTTTCATGAGCAAATACGATTTTATATCCGACCTGAAATTACGTGCAAGCTGGGGAACAAACGGAAGTGTGCAAGGTTTGCCAAGGGGATATACAACAACCCCATTTACAACCGACTATTTCGGAACATCTTATCCGATAGAAGGAAATGAAACCGGACCGCTTTATTCTGGCTACAGAAGAACCTGGCTTGGAAACCCTGATCTTAAATGGGAAACTACATCACAAATAGATCTGGCTGTTGATTATGGTTTTCTTAACCAACGAATATATGGAACAGTAGGATATTACAACAAAAAAACCGAGGACATATTAGTTCAGGTTCCATACATTGCAGCCATGGGTGAGGGAGGCGAGCCATGGATTAACGGAGCAAATATGAATAACCGGGGATTCGAATTTGAAATTACCTACAGAAACGATCCGGCAGCAGAATTGCAGTATTCCATCTCGGCCAATATCGGGACGTATAAAACGGAATTAAAAGATCTTCCTGAAAACGTAATTAACAGGTATGCCGGCGACGGAATGAATGATTTTGTAATTGGCCGGACTCCAAATATCTTTTACGGGCTTGTAGCCGATGGTATTTTCAAAACACAGGAAGAAGTAGATGCCCATGCCGAACAAACAGGAAAAGCAATTGGCCGTATTCGTTACAAAGACATGGATGGCAACGGAGTAGTTAATGAATTGTATGACAGAACGTGGATCGGGATTGCAGATCCTGATTTCTTCGGTGGAATTACCTTCTATTTCAACTACCGTAATTTTGTTTTGAATATGTTTTTCCAGGGCGTATTCGGTAATCAGGTAAACAACACCTGGAAAAGAGAAAGCGACTTGTGGAATATTTCGGTTCCTTCAGGAAAAAATCACCCAATAAGATTATTGGATGCATGGTCGCCTGACAACCCAAATTCCGATATTCCTGCCATTTCCAATTCAACCGTTAATAGCGAACAAATCTTTTCCTCGTATTACGTTGAAAACGGATCTTATCTGAAGTTAAGAAATATTGAACTGGGCTATACACTGCCAACTAAATTTTCGAACAAAATGTATATGCAGAATTTAAGGCTATATGCTTCTGCCAGAAATGTTCTAACCTTGAAAAAATGGTGGGGAGATGATAAATATTCCAGTTTCGACCCTGAAATGCCGGGTTATGGTTATTTAAATCCATTCTCGTTAGCATTTGGAATTAATTTAAAATTATAAATTTTAAGACTATGAAAAAGTATAAATTAATAATATTAGTATTTGCCTTCCTGCTTGCTGGAAATAGCTGTTCTGATTTTCTCGATGTCAATCCGAAACAGGTTTTAGACGATGCTTTGCTCACAAAACCCAGCGATATGGAAGGTTTTGTTACGGCAGCATATGCCAGAATTACCGATATTCCTTCGTGGGATTCTCCATTTGCACCATGGTGGTCAGGCTCTTTGCGCTCCGACGACTCTTACAAAGGCGGAGGTGGAACCTGGGACGGCGGCGACGGCTGGGGTTATATGGAAACGTTTGTCAATTTAACTCCAAACGGATGGCCAATCGATTATCCGTGGTACGTTTCTTACCAGATAATTCAAAGGTGTAACACAGCCATACAAAAAATGGAAGCTATTTCTGACGAGGATTACCCGCTAAAAAGCGTTAGGATTGGCGAAGTAAAATTTATCAGATCGTTTGTTCTTTTCAGACTCAAAGAATTTTTCAAATATGTACCTTATATTGATGAAAATGTAGTAGGAGCTTCAACTGCATTCGAAGCCGTTCCGAACAGAGACACAGATCAGCCAAACGATCAGTATCTATGGGAAAATATCCTGAATGACTTTAAAGATGCTGAAAGCCGTTTGCCTGAAGTACAAGACGAAATAGGAAGAGTAAACAAAAACGCAGCAACTGCAATGGTTGCCAGAACACTGATGTTTATGGCCTACGAACAAGACGACAGGCACCAGGTTGTAAATATCAATAAAGAAAGGTTAACTGAAGCATTGGTTTATTTGAATAAACTAACAGACCAGGAAGGTGGCGCAGTTGATTTATGTCAAGATTTTGGCGATAATTTCATACCTGAATACGATAACAACACAAAAGAATCAATCTGGGAAATCCAGTATTCAATTGACGATGGAAGCTCTACCGGAGGAAAAATAAACAGGGGCGAAGGTTTAAACCACCCATGGCAGTGGGGCGGATTCCAGTGTTGCGGATTTCACCATGTAAGCTATTCAATGGGAAATGCTTTTAAAACCGGCCCTGACGGATTACCTCTGTTTGATACGTATAATGATGACAGTTATGGCGATTACATAAAAAATACGGACGGTATTGTAGATCCAGCTCTTGTGGAAGCAGGAAACAAAGGCTTTTTCGATAAGTATAATTTCGATCCTCGTTTTAGTCATACAGCGGGAGTTCCCGGTCAACCATGGAAATACGATCCAGATCTGATTTTTGAATCCAGAGGAATTCGTAATGGCGCTGAATACGGCTATTTAAAGTCGGTTAAAGAATTACCACATCCTGATTGCGGTTGTTTATTGTACGACGGATGGCAATTCAACTCGATGAACAAAAGAATGATCCGCTATGATGAGGTTTTACTTTGGAAAGCTGAAGTTCTCATCCAGTTAGACAGATGGAACGAATCACTTGAAT
>JBKDZK010000585.1:0-4061 GCA_047971205.1 Draconibacterium sp. | reverse complement strand
ACACCGCCGATAAACCCGGTTTTTCCGTCGATAACCACAATCTTCCGGTGGTTGCGGTAGTTGACCTTTGATGTTAGCCGGGGAAAGCGAACTTCCAAAAAGGGATAAATCTCGATGCCGTTTTGGCGTAATTCGCGGTAGAATTTCCTGGGGAGTTCCCAGCTTCCCACATCGTCTACAATGATGCGGACTTCCACTCCTTCGGCGCTTTTTTTTAGCAGCAGTTCCTTAAACCGGGTGCCGATAACGTCGTTGGCAAAAATGTAATATTCAAGGTGAATATGGTGCTTGGCGCTTTCAATCGCTTCAAAAAGAGCCTCGAATGTGTTTTCTCCATTCACCAGAATTTTTGTTTGGTTGCCGGTGGTAAGCAACGCATACGAACTGTTCAGCATTAAACGGATCAGATTCTGGTGGTCGGCAACTTCTTTTTGTTGCACGCTTTGTTCAAACTGCCGTAGCTGTTGCGTACTTACCCGGCGTAGTTCTTTTAAACCCTTTAGCCCGCGAACCGAAAACATTTTCCGTTTCCGGTATTCCTGGCCAAACACCAGGTAGAACAATACTCCAAAAATGGGCAGCAGAATTAAGGCAAGTATCCAGGCCGCTGTTTTATAAGGCGAGCGCTTTTCGAGAATGACCATAATGGCAACAGGAATTGCCGTGATTACGAATGCTAAATAAAACCATCCGGAGAATTGGTTCCAGTCAAACATTTTTTTCAAATTTGGATTAATATAAAAGTCTGCATTTTGCTTAATAAAAACAATAATCAGCTTAAATTCGTATCAGGAATTGGCTAAAGGTATTAAAAAATGAAACGAGCATTCTTCATACTGGTAATAATGGTTGCGGTGTTGGCGTGCAATACGCAGCGTAAGGCGGTGGAAGTGAATAAAAACAACGTTGAAATTGCTTCGGAGGATTCGGTGGAATACGATGTGGAAACGTTTGACCAGAAGTTTGAAACGTGGTACCAGCTTCAGAATACGCCGTCGAAATACCGTTCGCAAAGCTATTACGAAAACTGGAACCGGCAGTATGTTTCAGAATGGAATGCCCGGTGTGCCCATCCTTCCCGGAACTGGAATTTTGAACCGGTGATTGGGTATGAGCCGGGCGAGGATTATGGTTTTGAGTTGAACCACAAACTGTTCTACTATTTTATGTATGTCGAGAATGTGTTAAAGATAAAGATCGTTGCCAGCGGGCCGAGGATCTATGAACCCTGATCCCGGTTTCTGACAAGCTGCAACAGATCGTTCCCGATGGTTTCTTCAGTTGCATTTCGTAAGTCGGGCAGCGGAGCCGGAACTCCGGCGCCAAAGGTTTTTGCCCCGGTGTAAACCTGTGCTTCGTCCCAAAGGTTTGCGTCGATAAAACTTTGCAGCAACTGCCGGCCGCCTTCCACAATCAGCGACAAAATATTTTTGTGGTACAACAGGTTTAAAACCTGGAGTGGTAGGTTTTTCTGAAAATCAATAAGATGGTATTCCGTATTTCCCCGCACTTCATTTTTTAGCGCATTAAAAACCAGTGTGGGTGTTGACTGGTCAAAAAGCTTTAGGTTTTGGGAAAGACGAAGTTCCCGGTCGAGTACCATCCTCAGCGGATTTTTGCCTTCGCAATGACGCACGGTGAGCGAAGGATCGTCTTTTTCAGCCGTGTTGGTTCCCACCATGATGGCGTCTTCTTCGGCCCGAAGCTGATGCACCCGAAGCAAAGCTTCTTTTCCGGTGATCCAGGTGGGCTCGCCAAAATCAGCCGAGTCGCGGTCCACGTCCAAAAAGCCATCCTGCGTTTGCGCCCATTTCAGAATAATGTAAGGCCTTTGTTTCTGGTGAAAAGTAAAAAACCGTTTGTTCAGTTCGCGGCATTCGTCTCTCAGAATATCCAGCGTAACTTCAATCCCTGCTTTTTTCAGCTTTTCAATTCCTTTTCCGGCTACTTCAGCAAACGGATCGATGGTGCCGATCACCACTTTGGGGATCTTTTTCTCCACGATGAGATCGGAGCAGGGCGGTGTTTTGCCAAAATGCGCGCAGGGTTCCAGCGTTACATACAGGGTACTTTCGGTTAAAAGTTCGGGCTTTGCAACCGAGCGAACCGCATTAACCTCGGCATGTGCTTCGCCGCAGCGTTCGTGGTATCCTTCGCCAATAATGGTGTTGTTGTGCACAATCACGCAGCCCACCATCGGGTTGGGTGAAACCGAACCGGCTCCCTTTTGCGCCAGTTCCAGGCAACGCTGCATGTATTTTTCGTCAGTGTTCATTCGCCCGGAAAAATTAACTTTGCAGCACAAAAATAAACAATGCGGACTACTATTCAATACATCGAATCGGAATTGAAGGATTTCTACCCACCGTCTGAAATCAGCGCTTTTGTCCGGCTGATCCTGGAGTCGGTGTTTGCTTTGTCGTACACCGACATGATTCTTCAAAAAGACCGGATTTTTAATGCAGAGGAGCAGGAAAGCATAAGAAAAATTGTTGAGCGTCTGAAAACCTTTGAACCGCTTCAGTACATTTTGGGTGAAACCGAATTTTATGGATTAAAGCTGAAGGTCAATCCGGCGGTGCTGATTCCGCGTCCCGAAACCGAGGAATTGGTGAACTGGATACTGGAAAGCGATGTCGCAGAGAATGCCCGGATATTGGATATCGGGATCGGAAGCGGCTGCATTGCACTGGCCTTAAAAGCCGGCGCACCCAAAGCCGTTGTTCAGGGAGTGGATATTTCGGACGAGGCTTTGCAAACTGCAAAAGCCAATGCCAGCCTGAACGAGCTGAAGGTTGAATTCAGTAAAGCCGATATTCTGAATTGGACAGAATATTCGTGGACGGTTCAGGATGTAATTGTTAGCAACCCACCGTATGTGCGCGAAAGCGAAAAACAACAGATGGAAGCCAATGTGCTGAAATACGAACCGGAAGGCGCGCTGTTTGTGAGCGATAACGATGCGCTTGTTTTTTATCGTACGATTGCAGAAATGGCTTTGAGCTATCTGGCTCCGGGAGGATATTTATTTTTCGAGATCAACGAAAACCTGGGGCAGGAAATGACAGAGATGCTTCATTCGATGGGGTTTGGCGAAATTCAGCTGCGAAAAGATATCAACGGCCGAAATCGCATGATACGTTGCTGTAGGTAAAATTGCCCGAATTGTATTATTTTGGTAGCATGAAAAGACAACGTTTTGCCGCGTTGTGCGTTTTAGAGTAATAATCAAAGCCAACTGAAACAATAGGTGCGAAAGACTGTCAGAAATATCGTGTTGTTATTCAACTTCCTGGCTATTCCGGGGCTGGTCGGTTCCTATTTATCCGTTTATGTTTCGCCCGATAAATACTGGATGCCCGCTTTGCTGGGGCTTGCTTATCCGTTTTTATTGCTCGGAAACATTGCTTTTGTGGTGTTTTGGCTGATTTTCAAAAAGAAATTTTCGCTTTTTTCCTTGCTGGCGATGCTGGCCGGATGTGGTTTTATAGGTCGGTTTTACCAATTCAGCGGAAGAAGTTCGGAGAGCAGCGATATCAAGGTTTTGTCCTACAATGTCAGGCACTTTACAGGTGGTGATGATAAAAACACGCGGAAGTTAAATGCCGAAGATTTTGTTTCTTTTTTTGCCGAACAAAAAGCCGATATTATTTGCCTGCAGGAATCGCGTTTGCGCAAGAACAAAGTTTTTAACCTGGCTGAAACGGTCAGCAAACTCGAAAACATTAAACACTACCAGTTTGCGAGCACCAGTTCCACTTTTGGCTCGGTAACCATGACCCGTTTCCCCATTGTGGATATGGGGGAGATCAGGTTCAAAGACACGCGAAACATCAGTATTTACACCGATGTTAAGGTTGACGAGGATACCATTCGTATTTACAATGTTCATTTGCAATCGTACCACATCGACCGAAACAATTACGCCATGCTGGAGTCGGTGGAAACCGAAGAGGAGCAACGCAAAGAGGCGGCCAAGGTATTGCTGAAACAAATGCGCGATGGCTGGAAAATGAGAGCTGTGCAGGTGGAGACCATTCGTAAACACATGGATGACTCGC
>JBKDZK010000584.1:0-9660 GCA_047971205.1 Draconibacterium sp. | reverse complement strand
CGTGAAAAAATGGGAATGTACCGTGGTTTCGAACCACAACGTGGCAACCTTCATCAAAGAATTTGTGGTGAAACTTCCGGAAGGCGAAATACTCGACTTTAAATCAGGAGGATACATCCAGATTGATGTTCCAAAAGTAGATGTCAACTTTAAAGACATGGACATTGAGGAAGAGTACCGCGAAGAGTGGGAAAAATTCGGCATGTTTGATTTGGTAATGAAAAACCCGGAACCAACCTTCCGTGCTTATTCAATGGCCAACCACCCTGCCGAAGGAAACATTGTAATGCTGAACATCCGTATTGCAACCCCACCGTGGGATCGCGCCAGCAATGGCTTTAAAAAGGTAAATCCGGGTATTTGTTCATCGTACATCTTTAACCTGAAACCGGGTGACAAAGTAACCATATCGGGTCCTTACGGAGAATTCTTCCTGAAAGACAACGACAGCGAAATGATGTTTGTGGGCGGCGGTGCAGGTATGGCCCCGATGCGTTCGCATTTGTTCCACCTGTTCCATACGGTTAAAGAAGCCAAAAAGAAAGTTACTTTCTGGTACGGAGCACGTTCGTGGAAAGAAGTTTTCTATTACGACCAGTTCAGAGATATAGAAAAGAACTTCCCGAATTTTGAGTTCCACCTGGCTCTCGACAAACCAGACCCTGCTGCCGATGAATTGGGCGTTAGTTACAAAACTGGTTTTGTGCACCAGGTAATTCACGACAACTACCTGAGCCAGCACGAAGAGCCCGAGGAAATCGATTTCTACATGTGTGGCCCGCCAATGATGAACGATGCCGTACAAAAAATGCTTTACAACCTGGGTGTTCCGGATGAAAACGTACTGTTCGACGATTTCGGAAGCTAATTCAGCAAAGTATTTCAAAAAATATAAAAGCCACTTCTCATTTGAGAGGTGGCTTTTTCTTTACCTACTTCCAGATCCTCAGCCAATGAGTTGTCATGAAAACTCTCCCACCCTTTTTCTAACCTCACCGCCCACATTTTCGTAAACCCAGTCTTAACTAGTATCGGCAAATTAAAGAATCGAATGATGGACGTTTAAAAAATACTACTTTTGCGCCATCAAAAACATCAAAGCAGGGAAATGGGCTATACAAGCAACACACACATTATCCGCCGTGAACTTCTACGACAGATTGTACAACTTTTTGCCGATGGCCGGCTGGAAGACGAGATCGATCGGATTCCGATAAAAATGGCGCCCAAGAGAAAGCCTGCGCAGCATCGCTGCTGTATCCACAAGGAAAGAGCAGTGATCAAATACAAAATGTTTCCCCTGCTGGGATTTACAGTCGATGAAGAGCAAGACGAACTTACCCCGCTTCGTTATTATGCCAAACAGGCAAAAGAACGTCCTGCGTTAAAAAACGAAATACTTACCGTAGTTGACGAAGCCTGCACCAGCTGTGTGAAAGCGCAATACGTGGTAAGTAATTTATGCCGTGGCTGTGTGGCGCGCCCCTGTATCATGAATTGTCCGAAAGGCGCAGTAAGCATGCAAAACGGCCAGGCAAAAATCGACCCGGCCAGCTGTATCAATTGTGGCATTTGTATGAAGCAATGCCAGTACCACGCCATTATTCACGTGCCTATTCCGTGTGAAGCGGCGTGCCCGGTCGGAGCTATCTCGAAAGACGAATACGGTGTTGAGCGCATCGACGATGACAAGTGTATCTATTGCGGAAAATGCCTCGTGGCTTGTCCGTTTGGGAGTATTTTCGAAATCAGCCAGATCATTGATGTGATGATGGCCATTCGCAACGAAGAACACCTCACTGCTTTGTTTGCTCCTGCCATACACGGACAGTTCGACCTTACCACCGGGCAGATCGAAAGCCTGCTCAAAGAAATCGGTTTTAACGAAGTGGTGGAAGTGGCCGATGGGGCCCGTCAAACTGTAATTCATGAATCGGCCGAGTTTGCCGAGCGCATTGAACACGGACAGCCTTTTATGACCACCAGTTGCTGCCCCAGTTACGTCGAAGCCGTCGACAAGCACGTTCCCGGCCTTCGCCCCTTTGTGTCTGACACTCCGTCGCCCATGATGTATGCCGCAGATATTGCCCGAAAAGAATATCCGGGAACCAAGACCGTTTTCATAGGCCCGTGTATTGGCAAACGAAAAGAAGCTCGCAAAAACGATAAAGTAGACCTGGTATTGTCGTTTGAAGAGCTGAATGCAATGATTGTGGCACTGGATATCGACCTTGGCAAGTTGCCCGACAATGAAAAACGCAATAACGCCAAAACACTGGACCGTGGCTTTGCCTTGTCAGGCGGAGTAGCTGCTGCGGTGAAAGCCGAGCGCCCCGACATAAAAATTGAAGAACTGGCCATAAACGGCATCGATAAAAAAGCGTTGGGAATGCTGAAAGCCTATGCTAAAGGAAAAGCACCTGCCAATTTTATTGAGGTTATGTGTTGCGAGGGTGGCTGTATAAACGGCCCGGCCTCATTGGGCGAATTAGCCGGAAACCGTAAGTTGTTTAATGTGAATTTGAAATAGTAGCATAAAAAAACCGTTCCCCACAGGAAACGGCTTCCATTAATTCTATGAAAATTATACTACTAAACGCTTAGCTGTCCTTCAGCGTTGGCATCTACAAGATTGCGTACTTTAGTGTTTCCTCCGCCGGCTGAGAAATCAGGTTCAACCGGTTTGTTTGTTTTCCATGCTCCACGTGTGAAGTCAGGAATTTCAATCGGTTTTGAGCCATTGGCGATCGACCATTCACTTAGAGGCCAAATACTACTCCAGGCTGCAGCATCGTAAACATCCATATCAACCGGAAGCCCGTTGCGCAGGCAATCGATCAAACGCCAGTCCATGATAAAGTCCATACCTCCGTGTCCGCCTACTTGTTTGGCCATTTCACCTACCCTGCGAACAATTTCCGGAGTATATTTTTCTTCCAGCTCTTTTCTTTTGGCCTCGTCAGCCACGTTGTGCCCAAAAGCGATATGTTCCAAAGGCCATTTCTGGGCAAAACACCTGGTACCGCTTAACATATGTATTCTTGAATACGGACGGGGTGATGAAATATCGTGTTGAATAAGGATGGTTCTTCCCTTGTTGGTACGGATCATTTGCATATCCATGTTTCCGCGCATTTCCATACCCACAAACTGTTCAAAGAACGGATCTTCCTTCGCCTTTTCTGCTATTCTGTTTTTCAGTGTAAAATCGTTTGAGATCATGGCTGTCAGGTAATCCATTTTATCGCCACGGTTGATATTCATTGCCTGACAAATAGGGCCAAGTCCGTGGGTTGGATAAACATTGGCCTGGTGGGTGTTCTCGCGCAAACGCCACATTTTGTAATAAGCACCGTCCGACATTTGTTCGTCCTTCGGTTTGTTGAAATGCCAGTAATCCAAATCATGAATATAGGCACCTTCGCCATGAATCAGGTCACCAAAAACACCCTGGCGAACCATGTTCAAAGTAAGCAGTTCAAAGAAATCGTAGCAACAGTTTTCGAGAATAACACAATGTTTTTTAGTACGTTCCGACGTTTCAACCATCTGCCAGCACTCGTCCATGGTTTTAGCAGCCGATACTTCCAGCGCAGCGTGTGCGCCACCTTCCATGGCTGCAATTCCTACCGGTACGTGCCATTCCCAGGGAGTAGCGGTATAAATCAAATCGCAGATTCCGTCTGCTGCCAGCTTTTTAAATTCAGTTTCGCTGCCAACATATTCTTTGGCTTTTGGCAAACCGGCTTCGGCAAGTATTTTTTGCGCTCCGTCAACAGCCGATTGTCTTACATCGCACAAGGCCACAATCTCAACGCCATCAATGTAAGTCATTCTTTTTACAGCACCCGAGCCGCGGTCGCCAATTCCAACAAAACCAACCCGCACTTTATCGAGTTTTGGTGCAGCATAACCACACATATTGAAATTCATGGCCGGAACACGCTCCGCCGATTCGCGGATGAATTTTACCTTTTCTTCATCCGATGTTGTGTTGCACGAACTCAACAAAGGAGTGGTTGCAGCAACACCGGCTCCCATACCAATGTGCTTCAGAAACGTTCTACGATTTGTACTCATTACAATAATAAATTATAGATATTATACAGAATATATGTCAAACTTATTAAATTTTTTCCAAAGATTGTTTTAATCAATGAAAAAAATTATGACTTTTATACACCCTCTATTTGATTGCAGCGGCAGCCCAATCAGGAAAAACGGAAACATCGATGTCAAAAACCACTGTACCCCAGAAATACATAACAAGTGTGGCAATAATTATCCCGGCAAGATTTAGCAGAAACCCGGTACGAACCATGTCTTTTACCTTGATTCGTTTGGTGCCGAAAATGATAGCATTGGGAGGTGTGGCTACCGGAAGCATAAACGCAAGAGAAGCCGCTTCGGAAGATCCACAAAAATGCCAGTATTGAAAAAAGTGTCAATACAATGCGCTCTTCCGGCTTCATTTTTCCCAAAGCCTTGTGTTCTTTTTTAAAATCATCGATTTGCAGCTTTTCCCAGCTCTTCTTGGGCTTGTACATCAATAAAAGGGATAAAGACAATTGGAAATTTCTTCGCCACGTTCCTACAAAATCAGTAAGATGAAACATTGCAAGAATGCCTTTTGAACGCCTCCAAAGAAAAATATATATGAACGGAAATTTATTATTTACCGCTACATTCCTTATCTTGATTTAAATTATGTGCTAAAAACAAATCATACAAAAAACATTACCATGTACACTTATCGAGCAAAAGTTGACCGCGTTGTGGACGGAGATACACTGGACCTGGTGATTGATCTTGGATTTAAAATAACAACGCTTCAGCGCATCCGGCTTCGCGGAATCAATACCCCTGAAACTTACAACGTAAAAAAAAACAGCGAAGAATACAAAAGAGGGATGGAAGCAAAGGAATACGTACTTTACCGCATGGAGGAAAACAAGTATGAAGTGATTGTGGAGACCAACAAGGATGTGGGGAAATTTGGCCGTTACATCGGGGTGATTCGTTTTGCCGACAGCCCGGTAAGTTTAAACGACGATCTGGTGGAAAAAGACCTCGCTGTTGTTGCAGAATATTGATCGGGACAATAGACAGAATAACATAAAACATTTTATCTTCGATCTGTCTTATAATATTACAAGATTGATTCTTTTATGATAAATCAGACAAAACAATTTGGCACGGCTCCGGTATTTTTCACGGCAATTTCTACCATACTCGGGGCAATACTTTTCCTGCGTTTCGGATTTGCAGTCGGAACACTTGGTCTTTGGGGAGTTGTACTGATCATACTTTTGGGGCATTTAGTAACCATTCCAACGGCTTTGGCTATTTCTGAAATTGCCACCAACAAGCGCGTGGAAGGCGGCGGCGAATATTTTATTATCTCGCGGTCGTTTGGCTTAAATATCGGTGCCACCATTGGCATCGCACTGTTTTTTTCGCAAGCAATCAGTGTGGCTTTTTACACCATTGCCTTTACTGAAGCTTTTGAATTCTTTTTTAATTTCCTCGCCAATAAGTTTGATCTAATCCTGCCGCGCCAGGTAGTCAGCCTGCCTGTAATGCTGGGACTAGCGGTTATGATCGTAAAAAAAGGCGCCAACCTGGGAGTAAAAGCGCTCTATTTTGTGGTGGCTATATTATTTATTTCACTGATCATGTTTTTCCTCGGTGACACCAGCCACGCTGTCAGCGCCAACTATTCGCTGGCCGATAGTCAATTTCGCAACCCTGAAAGCTTTTTCCTGGTGTTTGCCATTATATTCCCGGCCTTTACCGGAATGACCGCCGGAGTTGGGCTTTCTGGCGATCTCAAAAAGCCGTCAAAATCGATTCCTCTTGGCACCATTCTGGCAACGTTTTCAGGAATGATCATTTACTTTTTTGTGATTTTCAAGCTGGCGGCATCGGCTTCGGTTGAAGACCTGCTGAACAAGCAACTGGTTATGGGAGACATTGCCATTGCGGGTGCAGTAGTGATTCCCTTAGGGCTGGCAGCATCCACTTTCTCTTCGGCCCTGGGCTCGTTTATGGTTGCCCCCCGTACTTTGCAGGCACTGGCTTTAGACAAGGCTTTCCCGTCAAAAAAAATAAACCTGTGGCTTTCGAGGGGAAATCCCAAAGACAATGAGCCCCAAAACGCCTCACTGGTAACTTCGGTTATTGCCTTTGTATTTGTGGCGCTTGGTAACGTAAACGCAGTAGCATCCATCATCTCCATGTTCTTTATGGTCACCTACGGATCGCTCTGTCTAATTTCTTTTCTGAATCATTTTGGATCGTCACCATCGTACCGGCCTACTTTTAAATCGCGCTGGTACATTTCGCTGGTGGGCTTCCTGGTTTCGGGTTGGGTAATGTTCAAAATAAGTACCGCGTATGCCTTCCTGGCGATTGTGGTTATGACCTTGATTTACCTGTACATTAACCATTACCACAAAAACAGGAAGGGTTTTGCTTCCATTTTTGCCAATGCTATTTTCCAGCTGAACCGCGATATCCAAATCATGCTGCAAAAAAGACTGGCAAAAGTATCGCAACAGGAATGGCGCCCGAGTGCGATCTGCATATCGAACAAACCAATTCATAAAAACAAAGCTTTTCAGCTGCTAAACTGGATCTCGTATAAATACGGTTTTGGAACTTACCTGCACCTGATCGAAGATTATTATTCAAAAAATACGGTTAAACTGGCAGAGAAAAAGCTGTCCGAAATTCTGGAGGCCATTAATGAAGTGGACAACTTTGTTTATGTCGATACTATCATTTCGCCGTCATACACCTCGGCTATTTCGCAGGCGATTCAGATACCGGGTGTTGCCGGGATGGAAAACAACATGATCATTTTTGAATACGACAAGGAACAGCCTGACAACCTGAAAAAAGTGGTGGAAAACTTTGCGCTGGTAAACAGTGGCAGATTTGATATCTGTATCCTGGCCTGTTCTGAGAAGCCCATGAACATGCGTAACGGCATTCACATTTGGATCAACTCGCTCGATACCGAAAACTCCAACCTGATGATTCTGTTGAGCTTTATTATCCTGGGGCACCCCGATTTAAAAAGAACGGAAATCAAGATCTTCGCGCTTTGCAAAGAGAATGAACTGGACAGCACCAAAACAGAACTTAAAAACCTGATAATCCTGGGACGGCTGCCTATTAACGAGAAAAACGTAAGGGTGATACTGCAACCTGCCGGGGTTTCGGCCAAAACGATTATTGCGGAACATTCGCAAAAAGCAGGACTTACACTTATCGGCCTCCGGGAAGAACTGGTAAAACACGGAAAAGAAGAGCTGTTCAAGGGATACGACGAATTGGGAACGGTATTATTCGTACATTCCAAAAACCAGAAAGCCATAGAATAAGCTAAAATTTCAAACAGTTTTTTGTATTTTAAACCGACTGTACTGCCATGGTTATTATGAATCAATTCAACGAATTTATCACACACCACATAGGGTTAAACACAGAAACATTCAGCAAAGTAGTGGTTTCTGTACTGATCATTATTTTTCTTTCGGCGCTTCGCCTGCTGATCTTAAAACTGGTTTGGCGACGCACCGAAGATGTAAAAGGACGTTACCAGTGGAAAAGATCGCTCTCGATGACTTTACCCTTTATCGGCCTGCTGATGATTGCGGCTGTATGGATTAAGGCTTTCGAGGAATTCGGAACTTTCCTGGGACTTTTTACCGCAGGTATTGCCATTGCCCTGAAAGATCCGCTAACCAACCTGGCCGGATGGCTTTTTATCATTTTCAGAAAACCATTTGGCGTGGGCGACCGGGTTCAGATTGCCGATAACCTAGGCGATGTTATCGACATCCGCTTGTTCCAGTTCACCATCCTGGAAATTGGTAATTGGGTGGAAGCCGACCAAAGTACCGGGCGCATTGTCCATATTCCGAACGGAAAAGTTTTTCTGGAACCGCAGGCCAATTACAGCACCGGTTTTGAATACATCTGGAACGAAATAAAAGTAAACATCACTTTCGAAAGCAACTGGGAAAAGGCCAAAACCATTCTCGAAGAAATCATTAACGAACTGGAAGAAGGTATTCCGGAAAAGGCAAAAAAAGAGATACTGGAAGCCAGCAAAAATTACATGATTTACTACAAGCACCTCACTCCGATTGTTTACACCTCGGTAAAAGAATTCGGCGTGCGACTCACCATTCGTTATCTCTGCCATCCGCGCACACGCAGGGGCTCCGAAAATCAGATATGGCAACGTATTTTAACAGCCTTTGGCGCAGAGAAAGATATTCACTTCGCCTATCCTACCACACGCTTTTTTACCCGCGGAGAAAATAGTCCTTCAAAATAAAATCTTTCACGCAACCCTTTGCCGCTGCTTTTAATCTTTGGATAAATAACTACCATGAAAAAGATCCACATCAGCAATTTCGACTAATTCCCAAATAGGCTGAAAACCACCAGGATAAGGGATAGGTAGAAAAAATATTTTTCGCACTAATCGCCACATCACAGATGTTTTTCACAACAATCTGATTACAAAACAATTACACACAAATTCGAACAGATTGCCCCGAAGGACAAAAAAGTCTCATATTTGTAAATATGTATTACCTATATTGAGCGATTTGAAGAAAAAAAACAAAAAGATGTCTTGCTTAGTTGATTGATAATTAGTATTATAGAGGCGTAACCAACCGAAGGTTTCGGCAAAGTAAAAAAGAACAAGGCCGAGTGGGGCTTTATCGAATTTGGCAACAAACTAAAATCATGGAAAAAATTCAGGCGGTGTATCTTCACCAACAGGAGAAAACTGATTGATTTTGCCGTGAAAATTACAAAAGGCGGAAGGGACGTAGTTTTAAAAGTAAGCGATACTATTTATAACATATTAAATATCAGGGAATTATGGGAGCGGTGCCAGTCGCCGGCATTTGCATTCAAATCATATAAGAAACGGAAACTACCGTTATGCCATACATAAACCGTGTCGTTTTCTTTGTATGTAAATACATTTTCAAGTTTGGCAGTATCAATCCCATTCGAATAGAAACGGGTTTTTACAATTTTTCTAACTTGTTTGTCCTGTATCGTTGTATCCTTCTCAACCTCCCAAAGAACATATCCCTGATTTGGCGGCATAGTGCCTTCTATTCGCGAAAATACCATTTTGCGCCTACCGGGGCCCATTGGGTTTGAGAGCTAACACCACTGTATAGCATCAGAAGTACGATCATTAGCTTTATTTTCAGGATAATCGTTTTACCGGGATGAACGATCTCGTGGCTGGCTGAGTTGTCTTTTCCCTTCCAAATGGAAAACAATGGGAAGGGGCTGCATTCAAGATGGCGTTTATTGTAAATCCGGAATTTCATTGAGTTGATCTTTTGGGTGGCTCACAAAAATTATTCGGGAGCTGTGTTTAATGCTCTGAAAATAGTGATTTACAACCAGAAAACCATCTTTACGCAATAATATTCAGTATGTTGTCGAACAGTTATGTGTCGTTTTCAGGGGTAGTGTTTTGCTGTTTTTGCTGCGCTTCTTCTTTCAAGGTATCCACATCCCAGGCACATTCCGATTCGTGGATCAGGTAGTCTTTTTCGGCCTGCAAAGTTTCCGAAACCTGTTCCGAGAAGCGTCGTGTTTCCTCGATAAAAC
>JBKDZK010000583.1:0-2450 GCA_047971205.1 Draconibacterium sp. | reverse complement strand
ATTTTCGACCAATTAGTATGTTTTTCTCAAAACAACACCAATAAATATAATCAGATTGATTTCTTACCCGGTACATAGCCCTGTTGCCAGAGGAATGATATATAGTATAAATTTCTTTTATATTTGCGATTATAAACTGCTATCCCAACGCCGCAAGCTGCCATTACAATGCCACAAGCTACCACCTGCTGTAAAGAAAATTAAGCCCGTACTTTTTTTTTCAATTTCACTTCCCAAATATTTAATTTTTAAGAAAATGCAACACGAAGATGATTTAAGGGGGCTTGCCAAAGTTATGGACTTTATGCGGGCATTGAGTATTATTTTTGTAACGATAAATATTTATTGGTTCTGTTATTATGCTTTACGTGAATGGGGAGTCACTGTAGCGGTAGTTGATAAGATATTGTTAAACTTGAACCGGACAGCCGGTTTGTTTAGGAACATATTTTACACAAAACTATTCGCTGTAGTTTTTCTAGCCCTTTCATGCCTGGGAACAAAAGGAGTTAAAGAAGAAAAGATTACCTGGTCAAAGATATATATAGTTCTGGCTGTAGGATTTATATTGTTCTTTATGAATTGGTGGATACTTACTTTAGCCCTACCGGAAGTAGCAACAACAGGATTATATATCCTTACAATGTTTGTTGGTTATCTCTGCCTTTTGGCGGCAGGAGTATGGATGGGCCGCTTACTTAAAAATAACCTTATGTCTGACGTTTTTAATACCGAAAATGAATCGTTCATGCAGGAAACACATCTGGTGGAGAATGAATATTCTGTAAACCTGCCGACCCGCTTCTATTACAGGAAAAAATGGAACAAGGGCTGGGTTAACGTGGTAAACCCGTTCCGGGCAGGTATTGTGTTGGGAACACCAGGATCAGGGAAAAGTTACGCGGTAATCAACCAGTTTATAAAACAGCAGATAGAAAAAGGCTTTTCAATGTATGTATATGATTTTAAATTCCCTGACCTTTCTGTAATCGCCTATAACCACTTGCTTAATAATCAAGGAGGATACAAAAAAATGCCAACATTTTATGTCATAAATTTTGACGATCCGGCACGTAGCCACCGTTGTAACCCGATTAATCCGAATTTTATGACGGATATATCGGATGCTTACGAAAGCGCATATACGATTATGCTAAACCTGAACAAAACATGGGTACAGAAACAAGGCGATTTTTTTGTAGAATCCCCGATTATCCTGTTTGCCGCCATTATATGGTATCTCCGGATTTATAAGGACGGAAAATATTGCACGTTCCCCCATGCCATCGAGTTTTTGAACAAGCGGTATGAAGATATTTTTCCCATCCTGACGAGTTACCCGGAACTGGAAAACTATCTTTCCCCGTTTATGGATGCCTGGTTGGGCGGGGCTGCCGACCAGTTACAAGGACAAATTGCATCGGCTAAAATTCCCCTTTCCCGAATGATTAGCCCTCAATTGTATTGGGTAATGTCTGGCGATGAGTTTACTCTTGACATAAATAACCCCGATGATCCGAAAGTATTGGTAGTAGGCAATAATCCGGACCGGCAAAATATATATGGTGCAGCTTTAGGGCTTTATAACTCAAGAATTGTGAAACTCATCAACAAAAAAGGCCAGCTAAAAAGTTCGGTGGTAATTGATGAGCTACCTACAATCTATTTTAAAGGACTGGATAACCTGATTGCAACGGCCCGAAGCAATAAGGTAGCTGTACTGCTGGGGTTCCAGGACTTCTCCCAGTTAACCCGTGATTACGGAGACAAAGAAGCCAAGGTGGTAATGAATACAGTGGGTAATATTTTTTCCGGCCAGGTGGTCGGGGAAACAGCAAAAACGCTTTCCGACAGGTTTGGAAAGGTGCTGCAAAAGCGGCAAAGCATGACCATTAACCGTAACGATAAATCAACCTCTGTTTCAACCCAGTTAGACAGCCTGATACCCGCATCAAAGATAAGTAACTTAACGCAGGGGATGTTTGTGGGAGCCATTGCCGACAATTTTGATGAACGCATCGAACAAAAGATTTTCCATGCTGAAATTGTGGTCGATAGCGAAAAGGTTAAACAGGAGGAACGTAAGTATCAACAAATACCGGTTATTACCAATTTTGAAGACGAAAACGGAATGAACCGCATGAAAGAACAAATACAACATAATTATAACCGAATCAAAGAAGAAACAAAACAGATTATTGCCGATGAACTGGATAGAATAACAAATGACCCGGCGTTGGTTCATTTGTTACAACAACAGGAATAATCCTATACATATATTAATGAACGAAAGCCGGAAAATTTCGGCTTTTTTACATTTCATCCGGTCCTAAGTCGTTATCTTCAAGGTCGGCGACAACCGTTCCCAGGATTTGTTTCATTCGTTCGTCCCAGGCATTATCGGGAATAATGCGCAAGTGGAAGTTCTTCAAATACGCGGAACATATCCC
>JBKDZK010000582.1:0-2218 GCA_047971205.1 Draconibacterium sp. | reverse complement strand
ATCTGCTTATTATTAGTTAGTCCTCGTCCGCTACCTGACTTATTCTCCCCCACACCCCCTTGACGTCTCCTTTGCATTTGCGCTACGTTTCATCCACAATTCTTTATAGATCGCGAAAAGCCGCAAAAGGATGCGCCAAAAGTACTTTTTCTTACAACACCGTCCATCAATCTTCGCTGTCAAAGCCTTGGAGTTAACAAAAATAGCATTTATACGCTTTCTGGCCTTAGCTGTAAACAAAGCTTAAAAGCTTTTAACATTCTTTATCTCTTTTAGCAACAGCCAACACCCCACCTCTGTTTAAGCCAAGCTCTCAAGACTCTTCGCCCCATGCTCTCTTCTCTCTGCTCTCTGCCCTCTCAGGAACAAAAAGCCCCGATAAGAAACTTACCGGGGCTTGCTGTTTTATTTTAAGTCAGCATCAAACAACTGCTGTTTAACTCAAGTTTTTGATGCGATCCATTGCTTCCAATACATTGTCGCGGCCTGCGAAAGCTGAAAAGCGGAAGTATCCTTCTCCCGCTGGTCCAAAGCCAGAACCAGGAGTACCCACTACGTTTGCTTCGTTCAACACTTTATCGAAGAAATCCCAAGAGCTCATTCCGCCTTTGGTTTTCACCCATACGTAAGGAGCGTTTACACCGCCATACACCGTGTAACCAATTTCTTTCAATGCTTCGCGCATGATGCGCGCGTTTTCCAGGTAGTAAGCAATCACTTCTTCTACTTCTTTCTTGCCTTCGGGCGTGTAAACCGCTGCTGCTGCTTTTTGCACTGGGTACGATACGCCATTGAACTTGGTTGAATGACGGCGCAACCACAATTTTTTCACTGAGTGAGCATTGCCTTCGCTGTCGTAAGCTTTCACTTCTTCAGGAATAACCGTAAATGCACAACGTGTTCCGGTAAATCCAGCTGTTTTTGAGAAACTGCGGAATTCGATGGCCACATCTTTCGCTCCTTCAATTTCGTAAATCGAACGAGGGATAGCCGGATCGGTAATAAATGCTTCGTAAGCCGCATCGAACAAGATAATGCATTTGTTTTCGCGGGCATAGTTCACCCACTTGGTCAACTCTTCTTTGCTGGCCACGGTTCCGGTTGGGTTGTTCGGGTAGCAAAGGAAAATCAGGTCAGGACGCTCTGCTGGCAACTCAGGGGTAAAGCCATTCTCTTCGGTACAAGGCATGTAAATCACTCCTTCGTAGTAACCATTAGTCTGGCAAGTTCCTGTTTTTCCAGACATCACCGTAGTGTCGGCATATACTGGGTAAACCGGGTCGCAAATGGCAATTTTATTGTCGGCGCCAAAAATTTCCTGGATATTTCCGGTATCACATTTCGAGCCGTCCGACACGATAATATCATCAGCCGGAATATCGATGCCGTTGGCCTGATAAGCATTTTCGGCGATTGCCTTACGCAGGAATTCGTAACCTTGCTCTGGTCCGTAGCCCTTAAATGTGGCAGCGGTACCTTGCTCATCAACGCCTTCATGAAATGCTTTTAGCACGGTAGGAACCAACGGTTGGGTCACATCGCCAATGCCCATGCGGATAATCTTCTTATCGGGGTTGGCTGCCGCAAATTCGCTCACGCGTCGTCCAATCTCAGGGAATAAGTATCCCGCTTGCAATTTCAGATAATGCTCATTAATCAATGCCATATCAATTCTTTAGTTTTTATAGTTATTTTCTTTAAAATTGTTCAAATTCAGGCGCACAAAGGTACAAAATTGACTGTTCATAGCCTAAATGCCTGTTCGGATTTTACGATTTGGTAATGCTCCCAACCGCCCAGCAACAAATTTTGTTCACTGTCTACAAAAAGGTCTCCGGTTCTTTCCTGATAGCACTGAAATGATCGACCAGGTAGTGGGTGATTCCTACAATCCGCTCATGCTGAAACGACTTAGCTTCAAGCGGGCAGCGTTTAACGCAGCTGCAGCAGCGAATACAGGACGAAGCATCCACCTGGCGGCAGTCGTTAAAATCAATGGCTTCGGTGGGGCAATGCTCGGCACATAAGCCACAATTGGTGCACAACGCATTGGTTTCGGGAGCCATTGGCGGCATCGCGACCAATTCCTTGTAAGGGTAATTTCCCTTTACTTCGAGCAAATGCACACACTCATTAGCAGCCAACTTCTGCCTGATTTCTTCACCAAAGGCCCGTGCCGTTTCCAGGTCATCTGTATCGGGGCGGGCGGTAGCCACCT
>JBKDZK010000581.1:0-1792 GCA_047971205.1 Draconibacterium sp. | reverse complement strand
AGCCGTGGTACATCCGGGCTTTTGCAGGTCATACAGGTGGATGGCATCGGGCCTGAATCCGGTGTTTTCGGAGCCCCGGTACGCAAAGTATTGTGTATGTCGGTAACGGCGTAATAGTGGCCACGTCCCTGTTTGTAGTCTTTGGCAAAACCATAACCGGCCCAAAGAACCACCAGGCGGGGATCAACTTCGAGCATATCGATGGTGGCGTTTCCATTGTGTTTACTCCGGAAAGTGGTATCGGCAGTTCCGTAATACGATTGAAACTCGCGCGGGTAGTTTTGCCCCCAAACTTCGTTGCGTGGCTCAAACTGGCCAATTTCGGCTTTGGGTACATTCACATAAGCAGCTTCGGCACGTCGTTCAATTATCGAAGAGGCCAAAAGTCCTAACAGAAACACTACCACAGCAGTTGCGATAAAAAGTCCCCAGTTTAGCAGGGTTCGTTTTGATGATTTTGAATGAGTTGTCATAGAAAAGGTATTTAGTTGTTTTTAATATATTCTTTGATCCAGGCCGGAACCGGGCTTTCGGGCAGCGGAACCTGTGCATTGGGCACACTCGAAAGGCTGTTTACCCTTCCGTGCGGCACTTCGCGGTGGCATTCCCAGCAAATGCGATCCTGGGTATGGTTTATGTGCGCTTGTACCGACGAAGCCAGTTTGGGATCGGTAACCTGCTGGCTGTGGCAGCGAATACAGTTATTTTGTACCACGTTGCGCCCGGCTTCGTGAATAAAAATCACCTGCGGCTCTTTTCGGAGTGTGAACATGGTGGCATGTCGCAACCCGTCTTTGGCTTTGAAGTAATACTTATTCAGAAAATTATTGTGCGGAACGTGGCAGTCGTTGCAATGAGCCACTTCGCGGTGCGAACTGTGGGTCCATGTGGCGTATTGCGGCGCCATTATGTGACAGTTGGTACAGGTTTCCGGCCGGTCGGAGAGGTATGAGTGGGCTTTCGAAACATAAAACGTGAAAGCAATCAGGCCCACAAATATACTGGTGATCATCAGTACCGGAAATTTCCATTTTTGAGGAGGCAGCAGCTTTTTTATCATGGTTGCAAATCGGTTTAATTACGGCGATAAAAATCCTGTAATTTCATTTAATAATTTGTAACAGATGTTACATTTTAGCCTTTTTTCAGTGCGTTTTTATTCGCCTGTGAATGTCTGAAAACTTTTGGGTCACTCTTTTTTTTATTAATTACTAAAGTTTCGCAGTTAAATAAATTGGTGAAATTAAGACAGTCAGGTTAATAAAAAACATGCTACAAAGTAAAGATATAAATAAGATTCGTGAATTGAAAAACAGTTTTACCCCCATGTGGTTAGAACCGGAATTTATTTTAAGTTCTTTGAAATGCTTTTCATTTTCCGGTTTATGCAAATGCACCTCAGAGATTAAGGTGCGCGGCTATAGTTTCCAAATGCTGTTTACTGTATTGATATCGCTACCGTTTATTGGAGCATCAACAGTAAATACTATGGTAAACGGTATGGTAAAACACCAGATAGAAGCAGGCAAGGATACTTTTTACCGGTTAAAGAACAATGCCGGTATTTGTTGGCGGCTTGTTTTGTGGCTGTTCGCCTCGAAGTACAGGAAACTCACCCAAGGCGCCGACATTGCCGGGAGCGGTGTAAAGTGTTTTATTTTTGATGATACGGTAATTTTGGTATAATACGAACAAAGTATTTTTTATGCGATTACTTCTGATAATGAACAAATCCAGCTTGCTTATAACAGTCATATACAGATATGTCCCGGTATCGAAAAAAAGAATCGAA
>JBKDZK010000580.1:0-1812 GCA_047971205.1 Draconibacterium sp. | reverse complement strand
ACTACCGCTTACCAGTACAACATAACTGGTATTCTCTTCGGCATAGGCACTTACATCAAACTCGGTCCCCAATACTCTTACATTCATCTCGTTGGTATTTACATAAAAAGGCATTTCAGCATTATGCGACACCTTTAAATAGGCTTCACCTTCCAAATAAATTTCCCTCTTTACTCCTGTAAAAGTTACCGGGTAAATAACATGGCTCCCTGAGTTTAGAATTACTTCTGTTCCATCGCCCAAGAACAAAGTCGACTGTTTTCCAAAGGGGATGATCAACTGGTTGAATCCCTGAAGGGAACCGCTTGTTTTGCCATTGGGTTCTGTTATCAGTACTGTTGAATCAACCACAACTTTCCCCGATTGCAAATAGGAGAAAGAAGCTTGCTGAGAAGTAAATACTTTTTGACTGCCATCCGACATAACCAGTGTAATATCGCTTACGTCAGTTCCGGTGACAGCGATTTTATGATAATCTATTTCCTGCTGTTCAAAGTTCAGGTAGAACAATCCGGCGAGCCCTATAATCACTGCAATTGCAGCTGCTACTCTCCACCAACGAAACAACTTCAGGTTGTCTGTTTTGGGCTTCAGGTCAGACTGAATGCTATCCCATATCTCACGAACATTATCGTCATCAATTGCTTTTCTTTTTCTTTGAAGCGTTTTTACGACATACCGTGCCTTTTCAAATTCATCTCTGATCGATGGATTCTTTTGTACAAAATTTTGCCAGTATTGCTCTGATTCCGGCGTTGGATTGCTTACCCAATCAATAAAACATGAATTCGTTATTAGCTCTTGAAAATTTCCAGGTGGACTATTCTCCATACAAGTAAGTTTTATACTATAATGGAACGAAACTTTGTTTTGTAACCACTTCCTTTTGTTTTTTTTCTAAAAAAATTAAAGACGCTGCGTTTTTTTCGGGAATTAATTGGTCAGCAAATACATGGGAACGTGCATGTACGGCACAAATTGGATAAAAGAAAGAGCCGGATACTTTATTTTCGTTTTGTCCGGGCAAATCCAAAAAACAGAAGCACCACTACCTGATTTTCATTCAGAATAACTCTCAGTTTCTGAATTGCTCTGAATATTAAATTGCGGGATGTTTGATAGTTCAGGTTCATTACTTTTGATAATTCCTCGTAGCTTAAACCCGCTGAATACTTCAAATGAATAGCCTCCCGCTGTCTGGGAGTTAACTCGTCAAGTGCTTTTTTTAGTCTCACTAAATTATCGTCACCATCTGAGTCTGTTTCATCTTCGCAAATATCCAGCATAAATGGAAAATGTTCGATATCCAAAAGCCTGTTCGTTTCCTTTTTGCGAAGTTTCTTTATTAAAATTCTTTTGAGGATGACCATCAGATAAGGTAATATTTTATCTGTTTTGCCAAGCCGGCTTCGGGTATTGTGCAATTCAACAAATAAATCATGAATACTATCCTTCACTACCTCCTGGTCCTGACAAAAGCTTCTTCCATAGGCCAACAAATCGTATATCGATCTTTCATAGATCAATTTGAACGAGGTTGAATCTCCCAACAAAAAATTCTCCCACAGTTTCTTATCCGATAATGTTACTGAATGTTTGACCACAGCACCAAATCTAGGAATTTTTACATAAAAAACATCCTGCCGAATGCCAAAGGTCTCAACAATGTAATAGATTAGGCTGAGTTTATATTAATGAAAGCCACACCATTGAGGTAATAACTAAAAATGGGCAAAGACAAAAGGACATGAATAAATAGCTAAGCCAACTAACTTTGTATTTCCAAATTAACAAAAGTTAGAAGGCTATGAA
>JBKDZK010000579.1:0-2845 GCA_047971205.1 Draconibacterium sp. | reverse complement strand
TATTATTTCACCCGTGAAGGATCGGAGATTCAGATCAATGAAGATAAATTTGAAGAAGGTAAGGGATTGATTGATAAGACCAGCTCCAACAACTTGTTTCTAAATGTTTGTAAAGCTTTCAATGGTAAAACCTCAAAGCAAATTTTTGATTTTTTCAGATTCAGGATTGGAATTAGTGCTGGTGTTAATGATACTGCTTTTCGTGAATCGACTTTGAGCTTGATGAAAAATTCAGTTATTAAGCAACAAATTATTTCACTTTTAAACGAAGCTGATTTTGGCATTCAGGATATTAACAACAAGCGGATTACTGCTGCCGACTTACCCGATGGCTCTGTTGGAGAACTACGTAAAAAAGTAGCTGATGAAACGTGGGAGTTTTTGTTATCCAAACGTCCGGTTTTTAATGACAAAGGTGAAATGATTGGAAATAGAGAATTGTTGATGGAAAGCCAGGAGTCTGATGGAACGCTTAAGTTTTTCAATTACAGTGGAGCCATTTTGGATGCTTTGATGGATGGAGGTGCTTTATTTATTGATGAATTTGATGCCCGCTTACATCCGATGTTGACAAAAAAAATTGTTGGTCTATTCAATTCGGCAACGATCAATAAAAATGGGGCACAGTTGGTATTTGTGACCCATGATACCAACTTGCTGGACAATTCCATTCTGCGCCGCGATCAGGTATATTTCGCTGAGAAGAATAGACTTTCAGAAACCCATCTTTATTCTCTGGCTGATTTTAAAGGTATTCGAAATGATGCTTCTTATGAAAAAGATTACATTAAAGGGAAATATGGAGCTATTCCATTTTTAGGAAACTTCGAAAAACTGTTTGAATAATGGCCTACATTAAACCAACCGACAGAAATAAATCCTGGGCAAAACGTCAAATGCCCCGAAAACGTGAATTAAAAAATATACAAATCAGAAACCTGTTTCGGATATATTGTGAAGGAGAAAATACCGAACCGGAATATTTCAGAAGCTTTCCTGTTAACACCGAGACGAAGGTAGAAGCAATTGGATTAGGACGTAGTAAAACAGCATTGGTTAAAAAAACAGTTGATTTACTGAGCAAGGATCACTTGCTGAGAAGGCAGAAGAATTTTGATCCGGATAGACAACTTTGGGTGGTTTTTGATTATGACGTAAGACGAGAAACAAATGAAATCTTTGATTTTAATCAGGCGATTGAGTTGGCATCACAATATGGAATTCGAGTTGCTTACTCGAATGATAGCTTTGAGTTGTGGCTTGTGCTGCATAGTAGATATCACGATGCCGCTGTTACGAGAGCGGAATACTACGAAATTTTTTCAGCCGGGTTAAACTGTAATTATGAAGAAGAGGGGAAAACAAAGGCTTTTTCAGAAAGTTTGTATCACTTATTTTTATCCGGTCAAAATAATGCCATACAAAATGCTACCCGCTTATACGAGGGGTAAAAGCATTTGGCTTATCATGAGCAGAATCCTTGTACAACCGTTTATCAGTTAGTTGAGGAATTGAATAAGTGCCTGAAGAAATAACACCCGGCTTATCGGGATATGCACTAAAACAGGCGGTTTTCGGCTGGACGGGATATCCTGCTCCAAAGAATATGAGATCGAAGAAATGAATAAATAAACTTCAGTATAAATACCTCATAACCTCCGCTCGCGCCTCCCGATAGCCATCGGGATGCAATCGGTGTGCCATTCGGCCGGATTGAAGCCGTTTTTCCCTGTTTGTTCCCCAATAATAGGAGACCGTCGGAATGGATCGGTCTATTTTAGTGTAAATACCGCAAACCATTGTTCCGGTGATCCAGCCGGACTAAATACTTATTTCCATGTATTATTTTTTAAAACCAGGTTTCCGCTTGCAGCAGTTTAGGCGGGTGCTTCCGAGGTACCTGTTTGTGGCAAGCGGAGAGCCGGCGGCCGGGCCCTTGCCGGGAGAAGTCCTGCGCAGGGGATAATCCATTATTTTTATTTCAATTTTCACTCCACGGTGCCGCAACCGCGGCTTTACCCCATCAAGTTTCCGGATACTCCTTTTGCCGCTTCACGCTGTTTGGTTTCGAACAGAGGAGGGGAGGTATTGCCTGGTTTTTGGGGGATGGCCGGCGGCACGGGGAGATTTTTATAAATTAAAAACAACAAATTATGTCGATATTATATTCAAAAATCCAACGGGTGAACCCGCGCGACCCACAAGCCGACCGTAAATGGTACCTGGTGCCCAACCGCGTGGAACAAAAAACAGAAAAGGAAATTGCCGAAGCACTGAGTAAAAACACCACCTTAAGCCGTGGTGAAGCGTCGCTGGTAGTGGATGAGCTGCAGGCGGTAATCCTGAATGCCCTGCTCGATGGTTACTCGGTGCAAATGGGCGACTGGGGCTCGTTTCAGTTAACGTTCAACTGTACCGGCACGGATACCGAAGCAGAATGCACGGCCGATAAAATTACATCGGTCAACATCCGTTTCCGCCCCGGCAAACAGATGAAAGAGGCCCTGGCGAAAGCAAGCTTTGTGGCCCGGTAGCGCCTGCTTAATCCTTTACTATCACAACCTCCCGACAGTTCGTTGGGAGGTTGCTTTTACTGCCCGGAATTCATCAAAGTCTTTTCCGGAAATCGTCTTGTTCTTTTCTGAAAATCTTCTTCATGAAGTTGGGAATTCTTCTTCATGTTTGGGTGGAAAGTTCTTGATGAAGTATTTCGCTTGGGTTTATTTAGTCTCCGCAAGAAAACCCCCAAACACCTGTAAAACAACAATTTATTATTGATAACTCGTTTGAATCTTTCGGGCGATCCACTTGTTTGTTTTAGTTATTTTGCAGATATTCAGGTCGT
>JBKDZK010000578.1:0-3959 GCA_047971205.1 Draconibacterium sp. | reverse complement strand
CGAGTGGGCTAAATAATGTGGGGGGGTTTGGATCGGGTAACCCGGTGGATTACGGAAACTCCATTTCGGATCTCGATCCTGAAAGCATTGAAAGTGTTTCTGTTTTGAAAGGCCCCAGTGCCACCGCACTTTATGGTTCAAGAGCGGGTAACGGCGTTATTATCATTACCACTAAAAAAGCAAGTGGTGAGGGCATGAAAATATCGGTAACGACCAATACCAACTTTGATATTCCGTCCCGTTTCCTAAATGTGCAAAAACAGTTTGCAACCGGCTATTTCTCTTACCGTCCGGAAGATGTTGGCGGAGGATACCTGCCGCCTGTTCTCGACCAAACGGGAATCGGTCCGGAACTGGATAAAGGTTACTGGGCCGTGCAATGGAATTCGCCCCGCGATACAAACGGAGTGCAGGTTCCGACCGAACTTGTTTCGTACAAGGACAACGTAAAAAACTTCCTGAATGATTATGCTTTCACTACAACAAACGGGGTGTCTATCTCCAACACATCGAAAGCAATAAATTACCGACTCGGATATACTAACATGACACACGAAGGCCTGATTCCCAATTCAGACCTTAAACGAAATAATTTGTCGTTGTCTGCGTCCTCCAAGGTAAAGGAGAAACTTACAGTTAGCACCGACATTAATTTTGTAAACAGTTTTGCAGACAACCGTCCTGCCGGTAACCGGGGAGCAAACCCCTTGCAGTGGGCTTATTTCACACCGCCTTATATTGACATTAATGAATTACGTGACTACGACCTGGGACAGGGAAATACGATAAAGAAAGTTATCGAAGACAGTGAAAACCCGTGGATGCTGGCCTACGATGTTAACAACAGTTTTAACCGTTACCAGTTGTTTGGCAATGTTATGGCTACCTGGGAAATATCGTCCAAATTTAGTTTAATGGGGCGAATGACCCTGAACAAATCAGACGAAGTACGCGAAACAAAAATTGGGCTGGGTTATTCCAATGAGCCCAACAACGGAGCCTATGGTATAGCAACCAGCAACAACCTGGAGCGCAACATTGACGGACTCTTCTCGTACAAAGACAACTCGGGGGACTTTGCCTGGAACCTTTCAGTGGGAGGAAATACACGTTATGCAAAAGGCACCAGCGTGAGCAACTCTTCAAAAAACAGTTCAGGATTAACGGTTCCCAATCTTTTTACACTCAGCAATATCCCTACTGCGAATCTAAATTACAGTTCGCGCCATTACCAACTGGGAGTTAACAGCTTTTATGGGATGGCAAACCTAAGCTGGAAAGAAACCATTTTTCTGGATTTAACCGCCAGAAACGACTGGTCGAGCACCTTACCTAAAGCAAACCGCTCTTACTTTTACCCGTCTGCTTCGTTAAGTGTCTTGGTGAGCGAACTGGTTAATCTGGGTAGTGCCATAGATTTACTTAAACTCCGCGGAGGAGTAGCTCAAACCGGTAACGATACTTCGCCTTACCAGTTATTGCAAACCTACGGGAACTACGAGCAATGGGACGATGCCATTCGCCTGTACAAACCCGGCTCGCTGCTCAACCCTAACCTGAAACCTGAGATACAGATTTCGCAGGAATACGGAATTGAAGCCAGACTTTGGAAAAACAGACTAAGGTTTGATGGAACATATTATACGCTCGACAATAAAGACATGATCTTCAATGTTTCCCTGCCTACGTCAACCGGATTTAGCGGAACCATCATTAATGCGGGTCTGGTACAAAGCAAGGGAGTTGAGTTGATGCTGGGGGGAACACCTATCAAAACCAGTGACTGGTCGTTGGATTTAAATCTGAACTTCACCAAAAACGTAACCCGCATAATAGAACTCGCCGACGGAATACCCTTTGTAACCCTGTGGGACCAAGCAAAAGTACGAAGTGTTGGTTATGCCAAGGGACAACTGGTAGCCACCGATCAGTTTGGCAACAAAGAAATAAGCGATGGTGTTGTGGGCAACCTGTATTCCCGCAAAATAAATCGCGTAACCGACAAAAATTCACCTTACTACATGTATCCATTGCTTCCCGATGCAGCTACCGACACCGAATGGGAGGCCGCATCCACCTATTCCAAAATCGGAAATGTGAATCCGGATTTTATTATGGGCTTGCAAACTACATTGTCCTGGAAAAACTTCTCGCTTAACATGACCTTCGACTGGCGGCATGGCGGACAGTACGTATCGCAAACCTACCGTTACCTGACCGAAGACATGGCTACCAACCATTGGTTTGAAAACCTGGTTTATCCGGGAGTGTACGATCCTAGTAATCCGGGCCCCAGCCAGGCACTTCGCGATTGGGTAGTGGCCAATGCCGACCAATTGATATATGCCGACCGTTTATACCCGGTAGGTGGTCCAACTCCTGAATATGGAGGTTTTCCGGAACAGTGGAGCGGAACAAAGGTGTATGACGGAACATTTGTTCCCGGCGTAATAGGAACCTATGATGACGAAGGGAACTTTATTCTGGAACGAGAAAATCTTGGTGGCGAGGGAACTGTTTTCCTTCCCTACTCAGTAAGTTATCCGTGGGATATTGGCGAAGCCAACGTGTTTGATGCCGATTATATCAAACTCAGGGAGATTTCACTAAACTACAGAATACCCAGGAGCATTGCTCAAAAAGTAAACATGGAAGACATCAATGTATCGGTCTATAGTCGCAATATCCTTCTTTGGACAAAAGATTCCGGTTTTGGAATCGACCCGGAAAGGGCTTACCAGCCAGATGGAGGCAGACTACTGCAAGGACTTGAACGTTACAATGTTAATCCATGGGTAGTTCCTATCGGGTTTAAAGTTGGTTTTACATTTTAATTGAATCACCTTATCCATCAACAATAAAAATCTAAGAATATGAAAAAGTTCAATATAAAGTTCATCACAGTTCTTCTGGGTATGTTGCTGGCCTTTGGTGCCTGTCACGATTTAGACGATCTGAATATCAACCCCAACAACCCTGATCCGGAAATAACGGACCTTAACCTGCTGATGCCTACCATTATCATCAATTTAGGACAAGGCATCGTTAATCTCGGCATCGGAGATATTGCCGGGGTTATGCAGCACACACAAAAAACTGGCTGGTCGAGCGGTCACAACGATTACGACTGGAACAATCCCGGCCAGTCCTGGGGCGGCTTTTATGACATTCTTCGAAATGCCGACGAGTTTTACAACAAAGCCGTAGAGAAAGAGTTGGAGTTCCACCAGGGTGTTGGTTTAATTCTGAAAGCCTATACCTTTGGATTGATTGCTGATCTTTGGGGGGAAGCCCCTTTTTCAGAAGCCTTAAAGGCTGAGCAAGGTCCGGACTTCTATAAACCCGTTTTCGATTCGCAACAGGATATTTACCACGGTATTCTTGCCTACCTGGAGGAAGCCAATACACTTTTATCAAAAAACAGCAGCGAATATACCAACATCAATTCCACGCAGGATGTACTGTACGAAGGAGATGTTAGCAAGTGGAGGAAATTCGCCAACTCGCTGGCACTACGTTATTACATGAGGTTACAAGCCAAAGAACCATCTGTAGCACAGGAAGGAATCAGTAAGATTACCGGTGATCCAACCAAATACCCTGTTATCACCCTTGCCGCCGACGAGGCCAATGTGGCCTATCCCGGTTCATCTCCGGGCACTTCGTGGCCTATCAACATGGTATTTAACATCGACCCATTGGGAGAATACATGAGAAGAAAACCCTGTGCGACGTTGGTGGAGGCTCTTCAGGCGCTGAATGATCCGCGTTTAGGCGTTTGGGCCGAAAAAGTTGAAATTCCGCTAGTGCTGGTGCCGGGTACCGGTGTAGACCGGATTGTAGACGGGAAACGTGAAATTTCAAAAGACGTGGAAGAAGCTTTCTTGGACAAATGGGAAGGAGAAGACAACCTTTACGTAGATTACGACCAGGAATATGTGGGAATCCCGATTCAAACC
>JBKDZK010000577.1:0-6047 GCA_047971205.1 Draconibacterium sp. | reverse complement strand
TAAATTATTCTTGCCTGTTGCTTCCGGTCTTGCGGCTGGGCTAACCAAACAGCAATGTTTTCACTTCCTAAAACGTAATATGATCGGGGTGCCCTCCGATGCGTTTGTTCCGATCGAGGGCATCGATTCTGCCCATGTCTTCGGGCGAAAGCTCAAAATCAAAAACAGCCGCATTGGCGATGATCCGCTCTGGTGTTACGGATTTTGGAATGGTAACCACGCCTTTTTGTATGTCCCAGCGAAGTACGATTTGAACCGGAGTTTTTCCGTATTTGGGTGCCAGCTCCTGCATAAGCGGAACATCGTTTACCCGTCCTTTCATAATGGGCGACCAGGCTTCGAGCTGGATCCCCCTCTTTTGACAGTAGGCCAGCAGATCGGGCTGAATAAGTTCGGGATGAAACTCCACTTGGTTAACAGCGGGCATAACCTTGCAATGTGGCAGGAAATCGTCTAAATGATGCACCAGAAAATTACTGACACCGATTGCTTTCATTCTACCTTTTTGATAAAGTTCCTCCATTGCTTTCCAGGTTTCCTTCGATCTTTCTCCTTTGGGCCAGTGAATCAGGTACAGATCGAGGTAATCGGTCTGCAATTTCTCCAGGCTTTCCTCAAAGGCCGCCATGGTGGTGGAGTAGCCCTGGTCGGCATTCCATACTTTAGAGGTCAGAAAAATATCTTCGCGTGGAATGCCACTTTCGCGAATGGCCTTTCCAACACCTCTTTCATTTTTATAAATCGCTGCGGTGTCAATGCTTTTGTAGCCGTTGGCAAGTGCCACTTTTACTGCATTTTCCACTTCCGTTCCTTCTTTTGACAAAAACACTCCCAGCCCCAGCCAGGGCATTTTCAAGCCATTGTTCAGCGTTGTTGTGGATGATAAATTCATTTTGCTTAATTTTTGAATGCTACCTAAAATAACTATTTTCCACCGAAAAGAAATCATCGTTTCGGATCGATTCAGAATATGCCCGAAAAAATTAGATTTGCATAAAGATTGCAATGAATCAATCAGTAACTACAAAATAAGAGGTACATGAAACAGGCAGAAAGCAGATTGGAACAGAATAAAAATATTGGACTGCCCGTTTCGATTAAAACCACCGGAAACAAATTAATGTAAGATGAAAGTATTCAAGTTTGGAGGAGCTTCGGTAAAAAGCGCCGAAGCTGTAAGAAATGTTTGTGGTATCATTCAGCGCGAACCCGGACAACTGGCTGTGGTAATTTCGGCCATGGGGAACAGCACCAACCTGTTGGAAACGCTGGTGAGAGCGTATTACGATCAAAGCGAGCGGAAGTGGGAGATTGCCAAACAATTCAAGGAATATCACCTGGAAGTGATCGAAGGACTGTTTGGCGAAAAAGGCATGCCCCAGGGAGTGTATGAGTTGTTCAACGAGTTGGAACACAAGCTGAAAACTCGCTCCGCGTACGATTACAATTTTGAATACGACCAGATAATTTGTTACGGTGAACTGATCTCGACCCGCATTGTAAGTGATTATATGAATGCAGCGGGGCAGTCCAATAAGTGGATGGATGTACGCAGCAGCCTGAAAACCAACGATACCTTCCGCGATGCCAAAATAGATTGGGAATGGACCGACGAGCTGGTAAAGGAAGATTTCAATTTCGGCGATACACAAGTGTACATTACACAAGGGTTTATGGGATCGACCAGCACCAACATGACCACCACCCTGGGCCGGGAGGGTTCCGATTTTACAGCCGCTATTTTGGGAAGTGTTTTGGAAGCCGAAAGTGTTTCGATCTGGAAAGATGTACCGGGAATCATGAGTGCCGATCCGAAAAAAATGAAGGATTCGGTGTTTATCAGCGAGTTGTCGTATAAAGAAGCGGTGGAAATGACCCACTCGGGAGCCAAGGTGATTCACCCGAAAACTATGCAGCCCTTGCACAATAAAGGTATTCCGTTGTTGGTGCGCTCTTTTGTCTCGCCTGACGACCCGGGAACTGTGATTCACAAGATCGATCACCGGATTGAGTTGCCACCGATCTTTATTTTGAAAGAAAACCAGGTGCTGATCACCTTGTCGGCCAAAGATTTTTCGATTATTTCGATCAACGACATCGACCGTGTGGTGAATTTCCTGATCGGAAAACTGATCAAGGTAACGCTGATGCAACAGTCTGCTATCGACCTGAACATTGTGGCCGACGCCACCGACGAAGACCTGGAAGAAGTGTTTGGAGAACTTTCGGAACACTATAAAATCAGGTACAATACCGGGTTAACGCTGGTTACCATACGTCATTACACCGAAGATGTACTCGACTGGATGGTAAAAGAAAAAGATATTTACCTGGAACAACACAGCCGTTTGACTGCCCGGATGCTGATAAAAGAGTAAGCAGTTTTCGGATAATATGAATATAGTATAAACATCCAATTTGTCTTTTTATAAAGATAGAAACTCTCCCTCATTCCCTCTCTTTTCAAAGAGAGGGACGATCCCGAGTGCTCGGGATCAGGGTGAGTTAAGTTAGGTGTCTTCGTAGTCTGTTTATGCATAGGTATATAGGACTTCATGCAGGCAGTTTGGGTTACTATGCGGATATTCATTTTGGATATTTATTGGCAAGTTGTTTTTTCTTGTAATTTTAGAGACCAATTGCTGACCTATAAAAAAACTACTTCAGAATGAAGCAAAAGAAAATCCTGCCTTATCTTATCGGACTTGTGGTTGTTGCGATTATTTTCCTGGTGATAGGAAAGAAAAAAGGGTGGTTTGGTGAAGACTTTACCATCAGCGTGGCCACACAGAAAGTGGAAAGTAAAACCATTACCGAGTTTATAACTGCCAACGGAAAAATTCAACCGGAAACCGAGGTGAAGATCAGCCCCGATGTTGCGGGGGAGATTGTGGAATTGTATGTGGAAGAAGGCGACGAAGTTGCCCAGGGCAAGTTGCTTTGTGTGATCAAGCCCGAGATTTACATTTCGGCTGTAAACCGCTCCGAAGCTGCAGTGAATTCTGCCAAAGCCCGGTTGGCCCAGGCCAAAGCCCAGCTGATTGAACGGGAACTTTCGTACAAACGGTCGAAAGAACTTTACGACAAGGGAACCATTCCGGTGGCTGAATTTGAAACCGCGGAAGCTGCTTACAAAGTGGCCGAGTCGGAAGTGATGGCCGCCGAATATTCGGTTCGCAGTGCCGAAGCTTCGTTGTCGGAAGCACAGGAACAGCTGACCAAAACCAAGATCTATGCACCGATTCCGGGAACCATTTCGGCTTTGAACGTTGAAAAAGGCGAACGTGTGGTTGGAACCAGCATGATGTCGGGAACCGATATGATGACGGTGGCCGATCTTGAAAAAATGGAAGTGCAGGTAGAGGTGAACGAAAACGACATTGTAAAGGTAATGAAAGGCGATACCGCGCTGGTGGAAGTGGATGCATACCTGAACCGCAAGTTCAAAGGGATTGTAACCGAAATCGCCAACTCGGCCAGTACCACCGGAACCACTGCCGACCAGGTGACCAACTTCGATGTAAAGGTGCTACTTTTGAAGGATTCTTATGCCGATCTGATTAAGCCGGAAGAAGGCAACCGTTATCCGTTCCGTCCCGGAATGTCGGCCACGGTTGATATTTTAACCGAGACCCGCGACAATGTGATTTCGGTGCCAATATCGTCCGTTACCACCCGCATTAAAAAAGAAGGCGGCGGTACCGAAGAGATTGCCGAAGAAACAGAAACCACAACGCCCACTGAAACCACCGAAGAAAGTGCAACGCGCGAAGAAAAGCAGGAAGTAGTGTTTGTTTTGAACGGCGACCGGGCTAAGAAAGTGGAAGTAACCACCGGTATTCAGGACAACGCCAGCATTGAAATTCTGAAAGGTTTGGCAGAAGGCGATCAGGTTATAACTGCGCCTTACAATGCGATCAACCGCACGCTGAAAGACAGTATGCTGGTAAAAGTGGTAAAAGAAGAAGAGCTCTTCAAAGCTGAAAAGTAAACCTAACAATTCAATTACAATAGAATTGCAACGGAGATGCCGCTAGTCGGTGTTTCCGTTTTTTTTTTCTAAAAATCTATCGAAAATCAATAGTAAAATATGGTTCAAAGTTTTCATACTCACCCCGATCCGTCAGCTGACGGATCGTCCCTCTCTATGCATAGAGAGGGAGCTAGGGAGAGTAAAGATGTTTACTTTCATATCTGTTGGTGATTTCTGGAGATCATGATTGTTTTATGATTGAAAGAGCCCTCTTTTGCACTTTGTCTGCGCAAGATTGCAGCTCATCCGGTTTTTCTTTTTTTAGTGAAGCAGTCTGTTTTTCTTTAAAGTAAAAAGTAAATTTGGTTGCTATGAAACGACTGACCTTTCTGCTGTTATGCATTGTTTCTTTTTCAATTTGTTATGCTCAGAATAACCATTTGAGTAAAGACGAGTTAAAAGATGTAATTGAGAAATACTTTATTACGAAAGATGTTCCAATCCGGTATTATTCGAATATTCTGATAAGACTCGATGGTAATCCGTCTCCTGAAGATTCTTTGATTGTACAGGGATTAGTTGATACATTGAATCCTTTGATTGCTACCTGGGATGTATATATTATTAAAGAAAAGACCGCTAACCTGATTCTTGAAATAAATAAGCCAACCGGGGAGCTTTTTGGTAAAACGCGACTTGGCAAACGAAAAGAGCAGGAAATTGTACAATCCACAATTGTTGTAAGTATTCCCCTGGATGCTTCTTTTCAGGAGCGGGAAAGAATTTTGTATTTCTATTTGTTAAAGGCTTTAATTCTTTACAACCCAAACAAAGCACTGGAAGCAAAATTCCCGGGCTCTGTATTTTCAGTCAAAGAGCCGTCAGATGTGACTTTTAATCCGGTTGATTTTCAACTATTGGCAGGGCTTTACTCTTCAAAGTACGACGATGATTTGAAAGCTCCTGTGAATCCGATTAAACGTAGTACAAGATATCGGCAAGTTCTTATCATTTCTATGGTTCTGGCCAACATAGTGGCAACATTACTTCTATTGTGGATGTTTTTGATCGGTGTTTTTAAAACTCATAATTACATTTTCAAGAATTATTTTAATCAGGGTATAATTGTGATTGTCGCTGTTACGGTTGGTTTGACAATCTCAACCTTTGCTCCAATTTTTTATATGCTATCAGATTCATCCACAGATCTTTCCCAGGTTTTTGCTTCACTTATTGTCTTTGTGCTGGGCAGTATAATTTTAGGAATTTTTACTTTGCTGATTTTATTTTTTTCAGAGAAGTATATCTTGAGGGGAAATAGGACATTATTTATACATGTGATATTACCACTTCTTACTACGACAATTGTTCCTGCATTTTTATTCTATGTTCTTATTGAGTTCTTTGCAGCAAAATCGAGTACGAATACCATAACTATTGACAAGCAAAATCTGATACTTACAGTATTGTCAATTACCATGTCTATTGCTTTCTATCGTGCCTTTCTAATCTTTCTTTCAAGGAAATCAGAAAGTATCATCAACGAGAAAGATGTGGAACTGGCACGAATGAGTGAGATGCACCGGAAAGCCGAGCTGCAGTCGTTGCGGGCAAAGATCAATCCGCATTTTCTGTACAATTCGCTGAACTCGATTGCCAGCCTGGCTTCCATCGATCCAAAGAAGACCGAGCAAATGGCTCTGTCGCTTTCCGATTTTTTCAAATACTCGATCAACCGCGAACAAAAGCAAACCAACCCTCTTTCCGACGAATTAAAAGCCGTTGAGACCTACCTCGATATTGAAAAGGTGCGTTTTGGCGAGCGGCTCACTTATTTGCTTGAATGCCCGGAAGAGTTGAAATCGGTACAGATACCACAGCTACTGATTCAACCGCTGGTAGAAAATGCAGTAAAGCACGGCGTTTCAAAACTATTGGAAAATGGTGAAGTCCGGATTGTTGTTTACGAATTGGAATTTAATAAAATCAGCATCCGTGTTTACGACAACGGCCCCGGTTTTCCGGATGGGCCCATGAGCGGTTTTGGCATCCGAAACACCCACGAACGCTTGCA
>JBKDZK010000576.1:0-6172 GCA_047971205.1 Draconibacterium sp. | reverse complement strand
AGATAGAGTGAAAAATGGAGAGGTTTTAAAATATGTTATTTTCAGTTGCAGGCTGTTTTTACTGTATTCAAAATTATTAATTTTACGACCTTTAAATAATTGGAATGGTAAACAGAATTTTGTTTTTGCTGATAGCAGTTGTAGTTATGTTGGCAAGCTGCTCGGAAAAGGATAGTCAATTCACGGTAAGTGGCGTTATCACTCATGCCGAAGGTGATACGATTTATTTGGAAGAAGTGCATACTACCACTGTAAAAACAGCCGATAAAGTGAAAATCAACAAGAACGGCGAGTTTGAATTTAAAGGAACCGCCGGTATTCCCACTTTTTATCTGCTAAAACTTAGTGACCGGAATTTTATTACACTTTTGGTTGATTCGGCAGAAAACATTGTGGTAAAAGCGGATGCGATCAACTTTTCGCGTGAGTACAATGTAACAGGTTCTCTGGGATCGGAGCAGGTTCAGATGCTCGACAGCCATCTGAAAAAAACACTGTACCGGCTCGATTCGCTGGAATCGCTGAGCAACCTGTACAAAGGAAATCCTGATTACGACGATGTACGACCCAAGTGGGCTTCGCAATACGACAGCATTGTGCAGGCTCAGGTTGATTTTTCCACCAGCTTTGTCCGCGAAAATCCATTCTCAATCGCCAGTGTACTGGCTTTGTACCAGAAATTCCACACCAACGATCCCGGTTACATTATTAACGATCTTCAGGTGATGAAAACGGCTGCTTCGGCGCTAAATGCTGTTTACCCGAAATCGGAACAGGTGCAGGCATTATACAACAATACCTTGCAATATGTGCGGGAACAACAGGCGCAACGCATGCGGAAGTTTATCGAAGAACAGGGCACCAACAGCCCCGACCTGGTTTTGCCCGATATAAACGGGAAAGAAGTTTCGCTTTCTTCGTTAAGAGGGAAAGTGGTGTTGCTGCAATTCTGGGCAGCGGTCGACAGAGGTTCGCGTATTCAAAACCCGGTGTTGGCTGAATTGTATGAGAAATACCAGCGAAAAGGTTTTGAAATCTACCAGGTAAGTGTGGATGAAAACCGCGCCGAATGGGTGGATGCCATCGATAAGGATAAAATGAAATGGATCAACGTAGGCGACATGAAAGGAAGTGCAACGGCTACCGTTACTTTTAATGTTCCAAGCATTCCGTTTAACTACCTGCTGGATAAAGAAGGCACGGTGGTGGACAGGAACCTTCAGGGACCTGCGCTCGATAAAGCCATCGGCAACCTGTTAAAATAGAATCACAAAGCTTAAATACCTTGTCTGATAAAGGGTTCATATATTTCGTTTCCGATGTACATCTCGGAGCTCCGGCTCTGAAAAATAATCGGGAACGTGAGCTGTTGTTTTCCCGTTGGCTCGACGAAATCAAAGACAATGTGGCCGAACTGTATCTGATGGGCGATATTTTTGATTTCTGGTACGAGTACAAAAAAGTGGCACCCCGCGGTTTTACCCGTATTCTGGGACGAATTGCCGATCTTACCGACAAAGGAATCCCGGTCCATTTTTTTACCGGAAACCACGATGTGTGGGTGTTTGATTACTTGGCAAAAGAAACGGGGGTGATCGTACACCGCGAGCAGTTTATTACTGAAATCTGCGGGAAGAAGTTTTTTCTGGCACATGGCGATGGCCTCGATGCTTCGGATAAAGGATATTTATTCCTGAAAAAAATATTTACCTCGAAAACCCTGCAGTGGATGTTTTCGCGCATTCATCCAAACCTGGCTTTTTCGCTGGCACACAAATGGTCTGCTTCCAGTAGGTTATCAAAAAATGATTATGAAGGCGATTTTATGGTAGTTCAGGATGGAATGTATAAATTTGCCGCTGATTTTTTGAAGACAACCCCGGTGGACTATTTTGTAATGGGACACCGACATCGGCTGGTAAACGAAAAGATGAACGACAACACTCGTTTTGTTTTGCTGGGTGACTGGATTAAAACGTATTCGTACGGGGTTTTTGACGGAGAAAAATTTGAATTGAAAATTTACAAAGGATAGAGCTACGGCTGAGCAGAAGGATTATGGCAAAAGAAAGATATACTCGAATTATTGGTACCGGTAGTTATATTCCGCCCATCATTATCAAAAACAATCATTTTCTGAAAAATGAGTTTTATACTCCGGGCGGGCAGAAGATCACGGATAAAACCAACGAAGAAATCATTCAGAAATTTCGGGAGATTACCAATATTGAAGAACGTCGGTATGTGGCTGAAGACCAGGTGACTTCTGATATTGCAGCACTGGCGGTTGAGAATGCCTGCAAATCGGCAGGAATCTCCAGAGAGAGTCTGGAGTTCATTATTGTTTGCCATAATTTTGGCGACGTTGTTGAAGGCAATAACCGTATTGACATATTGCCGGGGCTTGCCAATAAAGTGAAGATGAAACTTCACATAAAAAATCCGAAAAGTATTTGTCACGATGTTGTTTCGGGTTGCCCGGGCTGGACACAGGGACTGATCATTGCGGATGCCTATATAAAAAGTGGTTTCATGAAACGTGGTGTAGTGGTGGGAGCCGATGTGCTGTCTCGGATTTCGGATCCGCACGATCGCGATACCATGATTTATGCCGACGGAGCGGGTGCTACCATTGTGGAAGCCATAGAAAGTGAAGAGCCCATCGGAATTGTATCTCATTCAAGTCGTTCCGATTCGGTTCAATATGCCAACCTGTTAACGTTTGGAAAATCGAGTAATCCGAATTATAAAAGCGACGAGCTTTTCATAAAAATGGTTGGGCACAAGCTTTATATTTACGCCATTACCACGGTTCCCGGGTTGGTAAAAGAAAGCATTGAAATGGCCGGAATTGAGTTGAACGACGTGAAGAAAGTGTTCATTCATCAGGCCAACGAAAAAATGGATGAAGTGATTTTGGCTGGTTTATTCAAACTATACGGTCAAAAAGAAATACCGGAAGGAATTATGCCGATGAGTATCCGCAAACTGGGGAATTCATCAACCGCTACTGTTCCAACTTTGATCGACATTGTTGCCAAAGGGAAGATGGAAGGACAAGAAATCAACGAAGGCGACTATACTATTTTTTGTTCGGTAGGTGCCGGAATGAATATTAATTCGATCGTTTATAAGTGGTAAACTTTCTGATTAGTTGATGTAGGTTAAAAATAGTAGGGTGCACGTTTTTGGCCAGAGTTTTTATACAGTTGTTGAAACCAAAGGTAAATACATGTTAACTATTTCTGCATTAAATTCCAGGGTAACCAATAATTTTAAAGGGGTTACATTAAGAAGGCTCATTTTTCCGCTTTTTCTACTGGTATCCATTTCGCTTTATTTCATTATAACCAGTATAAGTGGAAACCACGACAAGGAATATATTAACATTCAAAAAGACGTGTTCTTCAAACTTAACCGGGAATTATCGAGATTTCCGCTGTTAGCGTTTAACCTCACACAGTTGGGCGATGCCCTGATTTGTTTTCCTCTGTTAACCGTCTTTTTTATATATGCATCTAGACTTTGGAAAGTAGTATTAACTTCTTCCGTTTTTTCATTGATTGTATCGGCAGGGCTAAAAAGAATATTTGCAGTACCAAGGCCTGCGGCTGTGTTTGAACCCGATAGTTTTGTAATAATTGGTAAAAAACTTTCCGGTTCAACATCTTTGCCGTCAGGGCATTCAATTACCGTCTTTATACTAATTACCACCTTATTATTTGCTTTTATGCCCGCAAACCGATTACGTAGAATAGTATGGCAGGTCTCTATTATTACAGTTGGTTTGCTTGTTGCATCTTCGCGGGTTGGAGTTGGTGCTCACTATCCGTTGGACGTAGTAATAGGTTGTACTATTGGTTATATTTTAGCTGTTTTGGGCATTGTGTTCAACAATAAAATAAACTGGTTATCATGGTTCGACAACCGAAAATATTATCCGGTTTTTTGTTTGCTCTTTGCAATTTGGGGTTTTCTTGTTTTTAAGAAGGTAGCCGCCGATAATTTACCGATATATTATTTGTCAATTATTTCCCTGGTGGTTCCCGTAATTCTAATGATCAACATTTATGTTAAGAAAAAAGATTGAATTAAGTTATTTTGCCTTAATAGTTAGTATTGTTAACCTTGTTTTATTTCATCTTCCTTTTTACCGGTTTGTGTGTGCCAATACAAATATTAAAAGTATTAATGGCGTACTACTCCTTATCAGCCTTACTGTTTTAGCAGTTGTTTTAAATGCCTTGGTTTTTTATATCGGATTATATTTACTTCGTGTTGTCGGAAAAAGTTTGTTGGCACTTTTTTTTACCATAAGTGCAGTTGCATTGTATTTTATAAACACCTATAGTGTATTAATCGAACGGTCGATGATTGGCAATGTTCTTAATACAAATTATGAAGAATCAAGTAGCTTCTTCTCTTTTACGTTAATTTTATATGTGGTTTTTTTAGGGATCGTTCCCGGCATTCTCATTTTTAAACCCCAGATTAAATATGAAAAGTTCAAAAAGTTTTTGGTTCGTGTTTCATTAACGCTCAGTTTCCTGCTGTTGCTTATTTATGCTAACTCTACCAATTGGTTATGGATCGATAAAAACGCTAAAACCCTGGGGGCTTTGGTTATGCCATGGTCGTATGTTGTTAACACCGCCAGGTATTATCATAAAGAAAGCAAGGAAAACAAAAAACAAATTCTGTTACCCGATGCAACTATCAATGACAATGAAAAATCTGTAATGGTACTTGTTATCGGAGAGTCAGCCCGAAGTCAAAACTTTTCGTTGTACGGATACGAAAAAAACACCAATCCTCTTCTGTCTGAAATCGAAAACGTGCATTGCTTTAGTGCCGAATCAAGCGCAACTTACACTACCGCCGGTATTAAGGCAATTTTAGAACATAAAAATACAAGTAAATTGTATGAAATATTACCCAATTACCTGTATCGGACCGGTGTTGAGGTTATTTGGAGGACCACCAACTGGGGGGAGCCTACTGTAAGAATTGAAAATTACATAGGTAAAAACGAATTAAGGGAACTTTGTAATGGAGATAACTGCGAATACGACGAAGTTCTGCTTAATGGTTTAAAAGAGCAGGTATTGGGCAGCGACAAAAATAAAATATTCATTGTTTTACATACTAGTACCAGCCACGGCCCAAGCTACTACAAAAAGCACCCACCCCGGTTTACTCAATTTACTCCTGAATGTGAAAATGTTGAATTAGCAGACTGTAGCCGGGAAGAGTTGATAAACTCCTACGACAACACAATTGTTTATACCGATTATATTTTAGCCACTTTAATAGAGGAGTTGAAACAATTGGATGGCTACAATTCCTCAATGATCTTTGTTTCTGACCATGGAGAGTCGTTAGGGGAGAACAATTTATACATGCACGGGCTACCTATGAGTATTGCCCCCAAAGAGCAAAAAGAGATTCCTTTTATTGTCTGGACATCGGACGAATCAAAGAAACTTAAAGATATTCAGGCAGTGGGCCAGCATCATGTTTTTCACAGTGTGTTAAACTTTTTGGCCATTGATAGCCCGGTTTATGATTCGGAGATGGATTTGTTCTACAACTAGCGTTATATCAAGACCAGACACTTAACGAAATCCTGTCAGTTTTCGTGAATCATTTGTCATTTTTCCGCTGATTTTGGTCAATCTTTAAACTGTTTTCTACCAGCAAATTTGTGGCAGCCCGTTTTGCTGAAGAAATTCGTTTGTTTTGCTAAAATGTTTGTTCCCAAAAAAGCCGCGGCTTGCCGATAAGGGCGAAGGGTGAACCGAAGTAAGCACGAGGTGTTTGTTTTCGTCAATCAAGCGGCGTTTACTGATCGCATAATTTCCCCACAACAAAAAAACCAGGTGTTCTTTTTGATCGCTCGCGGTTTGAATGGCCGCATCGGTAAATTCTTCCCAGCCTTTTTTCTGATGAGAACCTGCCTGGTGTGCCCGAACCGTTAACGTCGCATTCAGTAATAGTACGCCTTGGCGTGCCCAATCTGTGAGGTTGCCGCTTTTCGGAATTTCTTTTCCTACATCCTCTTTTAGCTCCTTAAAAATATTCCGGAGGCTGGGAGGAAACGGAATGCCATCGTTTACCGAAAAACACAAACCGTGCGCCTGTCCGGGGCCGTGATAAGGATCTTGTCCGAGGA
>JBKDZK010000575.1:0-2465 GCA_047971205.1 Draconibacterium sp. | reverse complement strand
AACAGAAAAACAAAGGTTGCAATTTATTGTTTGTCCACACCTTGCATTTCATAGGTCAAATTAAGTCTTTATTCTCTTAATTTCCAATCCATAGCCATTTTCATTTTGAGAACGATTAGGAATAGCTATTTTTGCTGAAAATTTCAGGAAAGATGATTCAACGTATCCAAAGTATATACATTTTTATCTCGGGCTTGCTTATTGGCTTGCTATTCATACTAAAACTGGCTGATATATCTGTTAACGGCCAGTTGTTTGTGTTTAATGCCAAAGGTATTTTCAATGCTGACGAGATGGTTTTCAACGGGCTGCCTCTTCTCATTTTTATCGGGATTATTGTTTTGTTGCACCTGTTGGTTCTGTTTTTGTACAAAAAAAGGATCCGTCAGATCCGTGTATTGGTATTTACCATCATCCTGTTGCTGGGCTTGTCCGGCATGTTTTTTTATTTTGCTTATGCCGGTTTCGACGGGGCAAAGGCGGCTTTTAAACCACCGGTGGTTTTTCCGGTAGTGGCACTTGTTCTCGACTGGCTGGCCATTAGGGCCATTGGTAAAGACGAAGCCCTTATCCGGAGCCTCGACAGGTTGCGCTAACCCATTTTATATCTGTGCTATGGAAGCCATGATTTTTGCAGCCGGCCTGGGCAGCAGGTTGCTCGGTGAAACAGCCGATAAGCCCAAAGCTTTGGTCGAAGTAGGCGGCAAACCACTGCTTGGGCATGCCATCGGGAAGCTTGTTTCGGCGGGGGCGCAAAAAATTGTGGTAAATGTCCATCATTTTGCGGGGCAAATTATTGATTTTGCCCGGTCGCGAGAATGGGATATCCCTGTTTTGGTTTCCGACGAAACCCGACAACTGCTGGACACCGGCGGCGGGTTGAAAAAAGCAAGCCGGCTGTTTTCTGGCAAAGCGCCCGTGCTGCTGTACAACGTTGACGTACTGAGCGATATCGATTTACGTGGTTTGCTGCAATACCATCAGGAAAACCGGGCGCTGGCCACTCTGGCGGTAAGGAAACGCGAAACACAACGCTATTTTAAGTTCGACAAGCAAATGCAGTTGGTGGGCTGGCTGAACAAAAAAAATGGCGAAACAATAATTGCCCGACCCGGTATTTTCGATACGGCCGAAGAGCTGGCTTTTAGCGGAATCCATGTGGTAAGCCCGCAACTGTTTGCCCTGTTCCCCGAACAGGACCGTTTCTCGCTTATATCCGTTTACCTGGAGCTGGCAAAAACACATATCATTAAGGGCTACCTGCACCAAAACGACAGTTGGGCCGATGTAGGGAAACCGGCAGAACTGGCCGAAGCCCGGAAACTTTGTGTTAAGTGACAGTACTTAATAGTAATCAGAAATGAAAATAGTAAATAGTAAAACGTTTCTTTTAAAGATTGCCGCAGTAGTTATTATTCTATTGTCTGGATGTTCAATGGCCGATCAACCGGCTAAGAATAATTACCTTGAGTTTAAGTCGGCTAAAGAGATTCAGGAGTTTTTCCGCTACAAAGAAGGCAGTTCAATTATTGTGAGCGGGCATCGTGGAGGACGCGAAAAACATTTCCCTGAAAATAGTATTGAGGGTTTTCAGAATGTATTGGAGCACATGCCTGCATTTTTTGAAATTGATCCCCGCCTGACGAAAGACAGCGTTATTGTTTTGATGCATGACGTTACGCTGGACCGCACGACAAATGCAACAGGTCGGCTGGCAGACTACACCTGGGAGGAATTGCAGAATGTTCGTTTAAAGGATAGTGAAGGCAATGTTACTGACTGCCGCATACCCACGCTGGAGGAGGTGATTGTGTGGAGCAAGGGAAAAACGATTGTTAACCTGGATAAAAAAGATGTGCCTTTGGAGATGGTTGCGGAGTTGATTGAAAAACACCGGGCCGAAACCCATGTGATGCTGACGGTGCACATCAGTGAGCAGGCAAAGTATTATTATGATCATTTTCCTACGATTATGTTTTCTGCTTTTTCGCGAAATGAAAAGGAGTTTGAAGATATGATGGCTTCAGGTGTTCCTGCAAGTAATATGATTGCTTATGTGGGGCACACAATTGACGAATCTAATAAGGAAATTGTCGAAAAGTTACGTGCAAAAGGAATTCGTTGCATGGTTTCGTATTCTCCAACTCATGATAAACTGAAAACCGCAGAAGAGCGCAAACAAGCGTATATGGAGTCGCTAAAAGCAAGTCCGGATATTATAGAGTCAGACTTTCCGATGGAAGTTTGGTCTGTTATTCATTCTAAGTAGAGTCCTGATTCTATATTTCACACTTATCTTTTCTTTGTTTATTATTTAATATTGTTGGGTAATTAATAATCAAACTTAACAACCCTGAAAATAATTCTTAATATTTCTGTGATATTTATAATCGTCTTTTGAGTCTTTCAAAGTCGAGCCAATGAAAAATAATAAATAAAAAATCTCCTGTACTCATTTATCTAAA